>NZ_JCACCM010000028.1:0-3647 GCF_059501405.1 Myxacorys sp. | reverse complement strand
AATTCACCGTCCTCACTAGCTTTCCAGCTTCTTAGTTTTGTCAGTCAAGCAGGGGTAAGCCCTAACGTCATTGTCTGACCGTCAAACTTAGTCGTTCGAATTGCGGCAGTATAATGCGGGCATATACTGATCCAGTCTGGAATTGAAATATTGAAGGGGCAGACCTTTGTTAGCAAGTTATCCTTGATAGGATCTGCAACAAATTCAATCGGACTGAACTTTGTGACTCGCCGACCAAGGCTGTGTAGAAAGTTGATGAGTGCATTGCGAACCAGAGCGGCAGTAAGATAGAGATGTTCTGACAGTATGACCGACTCTACGTTGCTGCCCAAAATATCTGTGTCAGAAACCAACGCGACCGATAAAATTTGATTTCCATCGCGGTGGAAAAGATGAGTGCCAGCATAATTCTGCCTTAAAGCCCTGAGCTGCTCTTTGTTCTCATAGGGAATAAGTCCAACATCGATTTCTGTATCATCAAACAGAATGGGCGCAAAATTGAGCGTTAATTTCCTGCTGTTAGCAGGATTACTGAAATGACTTCTGCTTCCCTGCCTTGAAGAGACCATAGATTGCTCATTTTTCATTCATTAGAGCTTTGAATATAGCATTAGTAAGTGCAGATGTACTGTATATGCTAGAAGTTACTGAAAACATCTTTCAACAACTCATGAGTTTGCGATCACCTCTCTTCTTCCTTGAGGAGCGTGATTCCCTCAACCAATTCACACTTTGAACTTGAGTTCCAGCTACTTTCTGTTGCTGCCTTTTACTGACCATTGAGCTGCTCCTCAAGATTCTAAATTTCGTTGGACTCCAGCTTACTTTAGTAATTAAAGACCGTCCATAGTTACACATATGCATTGCCTATTATTTTCTTTTTGAAGTAATTCTGTCGATTACAATTAAAATCAACAGAAAAACAAAAAATGTTCTATTTCTAAAAAACTTTAATGATAAGTTTTGCTTAAGCTCTTTCAGCCTAAGAATTCATGATTAATGAAGAATCAGCATTTGAGGTTAATACATTAACTTATTGATGTTTCCTAATGTAGAATTGGCTGAACACCCGTACTGCTTCAGCCGTGAAAGTCAACCGTAACGACCAAGCCAAGATCCTCTCACCACAGGAGATTGCCTGGTTGTTTGACGGGAAGCTGGGATTGGTTTCAGATCTGAAGCTATTTCGGCTGCTGATTGGGCTTGGAAATGGGAGAGGGATGGAGGCGATCGCCTCCCTGTCGTTGCTCTCTTATATGGAGGGGTTGCCGACTGATCGCGATCGAGCGTTGTTTGGCATCTGCCTGTACACGACTGCGCGGGTCAATGAGGCATGTTTGCTGCACACGGCTGATGTGTATAGGACAGATGGGCGGGTGCGCGATCGCATTACCTTTCGGCGGGCAACGACAAGGGGAAGCAGGAGACGCGATCTGTCCCGGTGTCGCCGGAGTTGAAGCAATTGCTGGAAGGGTATCGGAGCGATCGTCCCTACTTGTTTCCAGGGCGGTGGGAGCGAGGGCATATCTGCCCAGAGTCTGCCGATGCCATTTTACGGGCCGCCTTTAAGCGATTGGGGATTGAGGGAGCCAGTACCCACAGCTTCCGACGAACGGCAATTACCTGGATGCACAACGAACGAGTGCCGATCAAGCATATTCAGTCAATCTCTGGGCACAAGAGCCTGTCGGCGTTGCAGCGTTACATCGATGTGACCGAGAAGGATAAGGAGATGGCGATCGCCACGCTGAGTTTTCGATCGTAATGGTTTCTGCTGTCACTCTGGCAAAAAAGTCATCTGGATTGCACAAGGGAAACGCTTATTGGATAGCAGATGATTACGATTGCCCCTTGCTCTTGTAGTCCGGATATCGAAAAACTACCTACTTGCCTTAACCTCAGCGATAATGATGGATACAGCACAGGCATTCCGGGAAGCGTATGGCATACAGTGACTTCACCTTGCAAAAACTCAAGAAGGACTTTGGCTTACAGGTCGATGAGCAGCGCGACCTGTTTGCATCCGTTGAGCCTGTTGCGGGCAGTGACCTGTTGAATGATACGCTTCAAGAAACTGTGCAGTTGGCGATCGCCATCAATACCGAGAAGGCGCGATCGGAGATGATTATTACCCCTGTGTTACTAGAAGTGCGGCGGCAGGCGAAGGGGCAGGTCAGCCTGTTTTCAGGCACAGAATTTAATGTGGATGAGACGAAAGGGCTAGTCGGCTACTGCGATTACATTCTCAGCCGCTCGAAGGAGCAACTCACTATCAATGCGCCTATCATTCTCATTACGGAAGCCAAAAACGAAAACATTAAAGCTGGCTTGGGGCAGTGTATTGCAGGGATGGTTGCCGCCCAGCAGTTTAACCAGCGGGAAGGGCAGGCGATTGACGCAATCTATGGAGCTGTAACCACTGGCGAAATCTGGAAATTCCTGAAACTTATAGATACAACGGCTTCCATTGACCTGACCGACTACTACATCTCGCCCAATCTCAACAAAATCCTCGGCATTCTGGTTCATAGCTTGGGGTTACCGGTTCCTGCACTCTAGCTTTCTGCATCTCTTCGAGAACAGTGCGTCGTAGTCCCACATCCTCAACCAGATGAGCAAGGATGCAGTAGAGTGTGATCCTTACGGGCGATCCAATTGGTGTCCGTATATTAGATCTCCGTCCAAACCTGCGGCTGCTCCCCACGAATGAAAGTAAGCATGGCGGGACTGGTTGCCTTGCACCATCCTAACTGGGTGCGATCCCTTGCTTTGATCGATAGCGTTGGCTCTTCTGGCAGCTTTCCAATCGGACAATTTCTGCCACAGGGACTCATTGACCTGGGTGCGGACTGGCTCTATTTCCGGAAGCGGGCTGCCCTGGCGGCGGCTTCAGTTTTACCGATGGTCAATCCGATGCTGATTGATGCTTTGCGTTGCTCATTCCTCCATCAGGAGATGCCTGGGTGGAAGGAGGCGATCGCCTCTTTTACTAAAAGTGGCGGGTATTCGGATTTAAGCGATCGGATTGCTCAATTCACGCATCCCACGCTGATTCTGTGGGGCAAAGCGGATGATGTGTTAGGAACCGCTGATGCGACTCGGTGGCAGCGAGCGATCGTAGGCAGTCAACTTATTTGGATTGAGGCAGCGGGACATGTGCCTCACTTCGATCAACCCCAAGTCGTTGCAAATCATCTGCTATCCTTCATGCAATACGTTGAACATTAATCGCTTGCTCGTCCCCGGTCATGAGAATGACTTCCGCACCCAATGGCTTTACACTTTGTTCAGCAAAGTACTGAAGGAGAAAAACAATGCCTCATATCAGCATCAAGCTTTATCCCGGCAGGTCGGAACAGCAGAAGGTTCGGTTTGTCGAGCAAATTGTGAAAGAGGCGATGTCAATTCTCGAAAGCAGCGAAGACTCGATTTCGGTCGCGATCGAAGAAATCAACCCAGAGGATTGGGTCGAGAAAGTCTATAAACCAGAAATCTTGAACAACCCAGAGAAGCTCTACAAAAAGCCAGGCTATAACCCACTGGAATAGCAATAGACGGCTTCGACTTCTATTCAAATCATGCATTGCTATTAGGGGTTGAGCCGAGATACGTGAAACTTTTTTATCATATCGGACTCAAACTCATTG
>NZ_JCACCM010000027.1:0-3668 GCF_059501405.1 Myxacorys sp. | reverse complement strand
TTGCTAGCGCCGATATTGTCGGGAAGGATTCATGTTTAATTGAGAACTTTGCAGAGGCTAACATATTAAATGTGAAGCTTTCCAGACTGACCGACTTATTAGTGGGGGTGATTGAAGCAGACCACCTTGAATTCCTTGGGTACCACCGGAGGAATCTGCTCATCTGAGCTTCAGCGCTACAAATAACCGAATGATTGCCTGCCCAGCAAACAGTCAATGCTTTCATTTCGGTCGCCGCAAACCCTATCCAGCAAAGCTTTGATGCCTATATGATAAATTTTTACACGTATCTCGGATCGATGCCAATTTACGGCTTAACCCTTTAGCAATAAATAGCACTTCACCTAGCTTCCAAACCGCTGCATCATCGACTTCGCCCGCTTCTGGTTCGCGATCTGCTGTCGATACTCATTCTTTTTCACAGCTTCCCCTAGAACAGCCTCTAGCGCGTCTGAATTTCCCTCACAGTACTCAAACATGGCCTCGATCAATACCTCCCGGCAAATGTCGTTCTCGCGGCATAGATCATGGAGGCGATTGCTCAATTCCTTCTCAAACCTCAGCGTCGTCTGCTTTGTCTCTAACGGTTTCAACGTTTCTTGAGTACTGGGCTGCTGAACTGCTGGAGTATTAGAGCTTTCGATATCTAGCCTTCTAGATGTCGAGATATCTTGACTTGTAGAAGAGAGGGCGGTAGGAGCTAATGAAGCATCTCGATTGGGGACAGTTGGACGGTTTCGACTTCTTAAGCGTTCGAGTGCATCAGACATAATCGGCTCGTGGTTAGAAGACAGACTGGCAACAGTAAGAGCGTTAGACTTGCAGATATCTAGATATCTAGATATCAATATTACTTGTATTCATCAGTTATCAGACAGCGCTTTGATAATTTGCTCGAATGGGTATTGCAAGTCTGCTTGTCCCAAATCGGAAAGTAGTTTCCCTTGTCGAATGGCAGCTTTGAACTTCTCAGACTCCCGAATGGAGGGAAGGAGCGGGATGTCGCCTGCAAACTCTCTCATCGCCTCAATGTTCTGTCTGCCTTCAAGCGTTTGAGTATTGCCAACCCAGCGATCGCGGAAGGGCACAATCCCTAAAACCTTGCCCGTAAATGCCATCAGGTTCTCTTGCTCTCTTAGGAAGTCCAACGTGTCGATCAGGCTGTTCATCCCTTTCACATTAGCTTCGACAGGAATGAGGACGTAATCTGATGCGCCAACTGACGTTAGGCAAAGCTGCGATCGCGACGGCTGTACATCAATGAGGACGTAATCAAACAAATCTGCCACTGACTTGAGCCGTAGTTTGAGAATGAAGGCTCCAGTTCCACTACTGCTGAGAAAATCTGAGACTTTGAAGAGTCCGCGATCAGCAGGAATCAAAAATAAGTTCTCGTAGCCCGTGGGGTAAATGCCGTCTTCAGTTTTTACCCCTCCAGTCAGCACCTCAAATAAACTCGGCTGGTTAGGCTGAACTTCGTGATTGAGATAGAAGGTGAGATTAGCTTGGGGGTCGGAATCGATCGCTAACACTTTCTTCCCTTGTTGAGCCAGAAGAAGGGCAGTAAAGAAGATACTAGTCGTTTTTCCCTGTCCGCCTGAAAGCGAGATACAGGAGCAAATTTGCATGAGAGTTGTCTTAATTCGATAAACAAAGAATACATCGCTAAAATCAAAGTGTCTAGAGGTGTAGATATCTAGATATCTACACCTCTAGACACTTTGATTTTGACTTCTGGAAATTTCAATCAACCACCAAGAGTTACGGTTGCTCATTCGCTTTGATCTTCAATGCCCGATTGCCAAGGTAGCTAACTCGCATCGATTGACCTGCACGGATTCCCCTTGATGCTTCTCGATACGTTTCGGCATCCGTTTGCAACACTCTATTCTCACAGCGCAGCTGATAATTAACGGAACGCTGTAACAGAGGCGAGCCATTCTGTTCCTGAGTTTGACGATGCTGATCCACTTCATCGGCAGTCGGACGGGGAGGCAAAGCAGCCCACCAAGTCCCGTTGTCGTCGTTTGAAACCGCATCCACGGGTCGCTCGCCGTTGAAATTTGTCAGGGTATTACTTTGAAAGGCCTGCTTGCGTTGTGTGTTGAATCCGCCACTCGTCTTATTGATGTAATACTCCACCTCCCAGGTTTGAGTTGCGACAGCGATCGCAGTATTGCACAGAGTTTGCGGCATCATCCCATTTTCCCCAGTACAACTAGTAAGGGCAAGGAATGCAACACCAATCGCCAGCCAGTTCAAGATTAGAGGCTTCATCGTTATAGGCAAACTCAATTTGTACTGACTACCGAATGTCCCTAAACCGTTTTGGATTCGGCGTCCTGTACCTCACTGTATGCTGAATATTCTGCCGCTTCACCCATTGCTCCACATCTCGGACGCATTGACCTTAATTCAGTCGAATTGCTTATGGAGCGAGTCGCTACCTTAGAGCAGCAGTTAAAGAAGCTGTCTCAATGTGTCATAAGTTAAAGCGTTATGGCAGGGTTAGCAGGTTTTAGGGTCATCAAACTCCCTTTGTGAAAAAGTATTTCAGCGTCCTAGAGTCAACTGCTTTTCTCAATTTGCAGGAGCCAATTCCCCGACTGAGCCAACTCCTCAGTCTTCCCACTGAGAATCAGCCACATTGCCGTTCGAGTTCTGAGCCACCCCTTCACAACTTGATGTTCTGATGAAACTGACCCCATCTGGCCACGCGTCGTCCGACTCAATTGAGTCTGACCGCAGTAGCTCTTTGCGCCCCCAACCATCACCTCAAAGAATGGGCTAGGCCGATAACCCGGTGGAACGACAAAATAAGCATAGACGTGGTGCCGCCCTTTCCAGGGTTTAATCACGACATCAGTGGGATGAAGTGGTTGAGTCTGCGATGACGATACGGACTGTGCAGGGCATTGCGAGACAAGCCCAGGCTTCCGAGGCAATTTGAATTGGTCAGGTACTGCCGAGACGATGAGCGCAGAACCCAACATTAATGGAAGGGCGACGCTCAACGATAACGAGACCGCCATGTAGATTCGCTTTTTGGCTAGCATTCCTAGTTTCCTCACTACCGAAGCTCAATGTAATCGCGGAGCATGGCAAGGGTATGTAATTTCGATGGCAGGAAGACTTCAGTAGTTCCTATAGCGTGAATTCAACAGGCAATACGCTAGACTTTGTGCTGAAAGGGAAGCGCGATGGGTTGGACTAAAGACTGGCAATCGCATCCATTACCTGCTGCTCCATCACTTCCAAATACTTCTGCAATGCTGATAATGTCTCATGTCCTGAGATCTCCTGAATCACGCGCAGGGGCACACCCGCGTTAGAAAGTCGGGTCAATGCCGTGCGCCTGAAGCTGTGGGTACTAGCTCCCTCAATCGCCGACTCTGCAAACGCCTCTCGCAAAATCAGAGCCGCCGAATCAGGGTGGATGTGCCCACGACCATGACGACCGGGGAATAAGTAGCGCTTTCCGGCTTGAGGGTGATGACGCGTGAGCAGATCTACTAGTTCAGATCGCACCGGAAATGATCGCGTTTTCAATTTGCCTTTGGTGTTGCTCTTACGAAACGTGAGCTTTGTTCTTACAGACCCATTTGCTCCATAGATATAGCCCTACTAATCCAGGTTAGGACGTATGGTAGAGCCATAATGCATGATCA
>NZ_JCACCM010000026.1:0-58820 GCF_059501405.1 Myxacorys sp. | reverse complement strand
TGATCATGCATTATGGCTCTACCATACGTCCTAACCTGGATTAGTAGGGCTATATTAGAAACTGCTTGTGGACGGATGCAGAGGAGTCTAATGAGCGATTGGAGCAGCGATCGCTTAATCTATCTGATCCGCACTCCGAAACCCAAACGTTTAATTCTGCCGCCCCTCTTGGAGACGCTTAAGCGTTTCCCGCGTTTTGACATCCATAGCCACTTTCTCTCTACTTATCTCTTTTAGCTCAAAAAAGTATTGCTAGATGGATTTTTGTAGGGTGTTTGTGCTGTCTAATTGTTTGAAGAAATGAAGATGAAGAGTACACAATTTTGCTATAAAAATCTGAATTCACGCTAATTCAGATCGCGTCAATCGAATGACGGTTACTTCAGGCGGACAGAACAATCGACCCGGAAAATAGGTGCCCAACCCGCGATTGACGTATAGACGATTGTTGCCGACCTGATGATAGCCTCTCACCCACTCCCAGTGCTTCATCACGCGATGACAGGCTGCTAAAACTGGAAACCTGCGTCTTACCCGTCCGGGCAGATAGCGGTAAGCTTGAGCGCAACGCATAGAGATGTTTCCAACTCCAGGAAGAATTATCTGTCCGCCGTGGCTATGCCCTGAAAGCTGCAAATCGACGCGCCATTGCTGTAACGATTCGGCACAGTCGGGATTGTGCGCTAAGACAATTCGAGGAATGTTTGGCAGGTGATCCATCAATCCTGCGATCGCTTTATAGTCAGACGACCAAAGATCAGCCAGTCCAACTAATGCCAGTTCTTCCCCGATCGGATAAGCAACCTGATTCCAAAGAACCTGCACATCAATTCTTGTGAGGGCATCGACGATCGCACCCCGGCTCCCTCGTCGATGTAAGTCATGATTGCCCAAAATTGCATAAATCCCCAAGGACGGCTGCAATAACTTCAGTCGCAGTACCAGTTCGTGAATCGGGGTTGGATCATCTGTCACAAAATCTCCAGTGATCACCACAAAATCAGGTTCAGCTTCATTGGCAGCGTTGATCGCTTGCATTAATAAGTCATCTGACAGCCGCAGCCCGTCATAATGCAGATCAGAGAGTTGAACAATCGTAGTTCCGATCAGATGCGGGGATAGATCCGTGATCGCAATCTCCAACGTTTCAACGCTCAATCCTTGGGTAAAAATTGGCTGCATAGACTCCGTCCCTTAAAGGAGCTTTCAGCTTAGCAAAGACAGCCAACTCCTAATGATGAAGGGATGATGAGAACAGCGGTGAAGGGATAAAGATTTAGGAGAGCTTGGTCAGAATGCTGAGAAGTTTCTGGGTCCTTGGTGACAGCAACGTACGACGGTAAGCGTCAGCGGCTTGTTTGATTGCTCCAGCTTGAGTGGGGTAGGGATGAATCACACTCGAAAGAGTATTGAGACCGAGTTTACCCACGATCGCTAACGTAACCTCGCTAATCATCTCGCCTGCATGACGCGCTACGATCGTGGCTCCCAAGATTTGATCAGAGCCTTTTTTGTGCAGAATTTTGACAAATCCGTTTGTTTCGCCATCTGCGATCGCGCGATCAACCTCCTCCAGCAAAATCTCAATCGTTTCTACCTCAATGCCCTGTTTCTGTGCCTCGTGCTCATAAAGTCCCACATGAGCAATTTCGGGATCGGTATATGTCACCCACGGCATGACTAAACTACTGAGTTTCGAGCGACCCAACCCAAACGGAGAAAAGAACGCATTTTTGATCACAATCCGAGCTGCCGCATCAGCGGCGTGAGTAAATTTCCAATCCATGCAAATATCGCCAGCAGCAAAAATGTGGGGATTTGTGGTTTGCAAATGGTCGTTGACTTTGACCCCTTTGTGTTTGTCATATTCAACGCCGACCCCTTCAAGATTCAAGCCTTCTACATTCGGCGATCGTCCCGCGCCCACCAAAATTTCATCTACCGTTAGCGTGTGTGACTCCCCATCTTGGCTAACGTGAAGCACTTTTCCGTCCGCCGTTTGCTCAACTCGCTCAACAGTCGCACCTAACATGAGCTGAATGCCTTCTCGAATGAAGGTCTGTTGCACAATCTCTGCGGCATCTCCATCTTCGCGATCGAGAATGTGAGGACTCTTATGGATCAACACAACTTCCGATCCCAACCGACGAAACGCTTGAGCCAATTCAGATCCAATGGGTCCACCCCCAATCACCGCCAACCATCGGGGACGCTCCGTTAGCGCAAATACGGTTTCATTGTTAAGGTAATCCACTTCGGATAATCCTGGAATGGAAGGATGCGCGGCTCTTGCGCCTGTCGCAATTACGGCTTTTTTGTAGCGAAGAGTTTGATCCCCTAGGTCTGGATTGCTGACAATGACGGTCTGATTGTCGCCAAATTTTGCTTCTCCTAAAAACACATCTACACCGAGCTTGCGAAATCGCTCGGCAGAATCGTTGGGACTAATGCTCGATCGCAGCTTTCGCATCCGCTCCATGACGGCTGCAAAGTCAACCTCAACCTGTTCTGGCGGCATCACGCCAAACCGTTCCGCTTCCCAAAACTCTGATACCACACGCGACGAGCGAATTATGCATTTAGAGGGCACACAACCTACATTGAGGCAGTCCCCACCCATCAAATGTTTTTCAATCAGCGCCACCTTTAGCCCGACTCCAATACCAGCGGCTATACCTGCAACGACTAGCCCCGCCGTGCCTGCCCCAATCACGACTAAATCGTAGCGATCGCTAGGAGTTGGATTCGTCCAATCTAGAGGATGCACCTGGGAAACTAAGTGCTCATTGTAAACATCTGCTGGAGAGATCAAGGACTGCGACATAACAAACTCCTGTCCGCTAGAAACCAAAAAATTACGACTGATCAAGATTAGTATTTTGTTCGAGGGCTTTACGAGCAATGCGAGTGACATAAAGTGTAACGGCAACGGTTGCAATCAATCCGAGAATCCGACTGATCCATTGTGCTTTCTGAGCCTCCGGGTTAGTGGCCTGCGCCGTTCCGATCGTTGCCAAACTTCCGGCTAAAGAACCAATGTAGACATATAAGATTGTGCCTGGAATCATGCCGACACAGCCTAAGATATAGTCTTTGAGCAACACTTGGGTAACGCCAAACGCATAGTTAAGGAGATTGAATGGAAAAACGGGAGACAGACGAGTCAAGATCACAATCTTTAGTCCTTCTCTAGCAACCGCTTCGTCAATCGCCTTGAATTTAGAATTATTTTCGATCTGTTTAGCAACCCAACCACGGGCGAGATAGCGCCCAATCAAAAAAGCGAGTGTCGCACCGAGAGTTGCACCTATAAACACATAAACCGAGCCCAAAACAACGCCAAAGACAACGCCTGCACTCAACGTTAGGATTGAACCAGGAACAAAAAATATTGCTGCGAGAATATAGATGCCGATGAATACAATGACACCTGTAGCCCCAAGATTTTGAATCCAAAGTAGAGTATTCTGAAGCACTGTTTGAGGAATGGAATGTTTACAACAAAATAATAATTTAGCAATGATGGTGATGTCATGGTTTGAGGAAGAACTGCGAAGCGATCCAAAGGAGCTTGCAAAGCGATCGCAGGTTCAACCTAAATTCATGGCGGTCGAGATTGACGGGTCACACCAACCTCTAGAATAGTTCCTAACTGGCATGGAATGAATGGAATAATTAAAGCGATTTTGATTCTTGGAAGCTTGGTGGAGCCAGTCGCGCTGCCAGAATGATATAGACAACAGGTTGTTTGGAGATGAGTTGTGATTGTGTTTACTCGACGATTATCAGATCAACCGTGCAAAAAGGCTGAGTATTGTTTATCGCTCACGGCTGAAGAACGCCTGCGATCGCGCCATGCCTACCAAACGGATGAGGGACAATCCGTGTATCTCAACTTGCCGAGAGGAACCGCGCTCAAAGATGGCGATTGGCTGCAATCTGATGCTGGAGATGTCGCTCAAGTGTTTGCCAAACCAGAACCTGTTCTGACGGTAACAGCAACAACCTCTTTAGCTCTGCTGCAAGCGGCCTATCATCTTGGAAATCGCCATGTCCCGTTGGAGATTACAAATTCTTTTTTAAGACTGTCGCCTGATTCTGTCTTGCAAAAGTTACTCTTGCATCGTGGGCTGCATGTGCTGGAAGAGATCGCTCCTTTTCAACCTGAGACAGGAGCCTATGAGCATCAGCATTAGGGGAATCGGGTCATGAAGGGGCGAGTGATTTAACGATGCAAACTCAAAATCGGACTCAAAACCATAGGCTCCTACGCTTGCTTCAACTTGCCAGTCCAGTGCTGCCTGTAGGAGCGTATAGCTATTCGGAGGGAATTGAAGCGCTGGTTCAACAGGACACGATAGGAATTGCCAATGCCGCCCATCTAGAGCAGTGGCTGATGGAAGAATTACAGTATGGTGCGGTACGGCTTGAAGCGGCAATTATGGTGCGGGCATATCGTGCTGTCGTTGCTCAAGACCTAATTGCTTTGGAAGCGTGGAATGATTGGTTATCGGCGGCGCGAGAAACTGAAGAACTGCGATCGCAGAGTCTGCAAATGGGCCGTTCTCTGCTTCGCCTGTTTCAAACGCTCTCGCCTGAGACGTCTCTTCCATCTCAATGTCACTTTGCGATCGCGTTTGGTCTGGTTGCTGCGACTTGGCAGATTGACGTAGAGTGGGCAACGCTTGGCTACTTGCACAGTTGGGCTACTAATCTTGTCAGCGCAGGCATCAAACTGATTCCTCTCGGACAAACGGCGGGACAGCAATTGCTCTTCAATTTGGAACCTTCGATTGAATGCGCGGCGCAAAACATTCTCACCTTGCAAGACAATGACTTAAGCAGCTGTGGCTGGGGACTAACTCTAGCAAGCATGGCTCACGAAACCCTTTATAGTCGCTTGTTTCGGAGTTAATACATCTCTTCCCCGAAAGAATACTGGCTACAGGTGGAGGTTGGTAAGAGCACAACAGCGCCATGTCCCCACCTGAATTTGTTGTATTGGTGAATATATCACACCCGATCGCACTCTTTTTCTACTTCTGCTTCAATGCGGTTCAGAAGCTGATCCGTGACATATTTCATCACAACAGGCTGTAAGGTAAACGAGCCAGCCCTTTTTTCAATCAGCGATCGCTGTTTCAGTGACAACAATGCTCCTAACAAAGTCGAGGAAGAGATAGGAACAAAATCATCGCGTAGTGCCGCGAACGATGCCCAGTCTTGATGAACTGCTAGCCAATACAAAACCTGTTTTTCTAAATCGGACAATCGCTGAAACTGTTCGTCCAGCAACTCATAGATATCGCTAAACGTGATTGTGCCTTGCACTAAAAAGGTTGTGATATTGCCATCAAACAGATCGCGAACGGCAGTCGCCACGACCTTGAGCGCAAACGGATTACCAGAATAGTACTTTGCTAACTCAATCCAATCAGTTTGGGTTTCAGCAAAACAGCCATCCGCTTGAACAAGTTCTCGAATCTCCAGTGGATTTAATCCCGTCAACGTTAGAGTACGGATAGGTGAAGCCTTGCCTTCCAAAGACATTAACGTTTTGGGCTTCTCTCGACTCGTTAACACCAAACAACTGGCGTGATGTTCGCTACCGATTCGTCGCAGCAAATCCTCATAGTCCTCATATCCTTCTCGGTATTGCCCTGCTGGAGTCTTCTCTAAAATAGATTCGACATGATCTAAAATCAGCAGACAGCGTGACGAGCGGAGGTAGCCCATCACTTGAGAGATTTGAGTATCAATTGAGGATGCCGGTTGGGTTTCTCGTCCGTGTGACAGGACATGAATCCATGTTGGCAATAGCTCTGCGATCGCAGGCGCATTCCGCAACGATTGCCAAATCACCACATCAAATTTGTCTTGACACTGTTCAGCAAACTTGGCGGCTAAAGCAGTTTTACCCATGCCTCCCATGCCCGCGATCGTCACCAACCGACACCGTTGCGAAGCAGTTCCCCCTAGGTAATCGCGCAAAATCCACTGTTGCAGGAGCGCGAGTTCTTGACTACGACCGTAGAAGACAGACACATCCAACACTTCTTCCCAATGCTGACGGCGAACAGGAAGGGTAACTCTAGTTCCAAAAGCCCTATCATTCTTGCTCAATCGCGCCATTGGTACAGCGCTCTTAGGAGATGGTTCAGGATGTTGCTGAGCATATCGCCGCAGCACAGCCTGAAGATTCTTCTTGGTGACTAACTCTTCCATCTCTTGACTGAGTTGCCGCCATAATTGAGAACCCACATCTCGAATATGACCCGTATCGTAACCGAGATGATCTGCGATCGCCGGATACGTCCAGCCTTGCCAAGAATAACGAAAGATCTGCTCCTGAACATCTCTTAGCTTTTGTCCTTGCAGCACTCGATCAAGCAAGACTAAAGCTTCCTCTACTGTCATGGAAACGACCCTCATCTACTAGTCATCTCTATATTCATGATCAACTTGCTCACTTTATGCACGTTGTGTGATGCAATAACAACATCAAGACTAAAGCTGCGATTTCGATTGCTCAAGCGTTTGCAAAACCTCGTATTTTAGCCAGTTGCAGTAGAAACAGCAGTACCCAAATGGTGAACAAGTAACCCGATCGTTTCTGATCATTGATCCGATCGTTTCCGACTGCCAAAGCAAGTTCTGATTTTTATGGTTGAAGAGTGCTGATATCAGTCAGCCAATCAAACAACATCAGAGGTCGAAATGGCTAAATTTTCTTCACGGACAACTAGGTGCGTACAAACGGTTCTAGTGCTCTTAACCCTTTCCATTCCACTCACAAGTCAGGTTGCGATCGCGCTAGATGATATCAATGATGCGACGTGCAATCTTCCATTTGATAGCTATTGCACTTACGGCGGACCCTATGATGAGCCTCGTGGTGGCGATCGTGATGCTCCTGATCCTCCAGAACCGTACCATCCACCAAGCCAACCTGCTCCTCAACCTGCTCCCCAACCTGTTCCTCAACCTGCTCCTCAACCAAGTGGCAGCGATATCCCTCCAATTTGCCTCAAAAAGCCTGACTTGCCTCAGTGTCTGTAAGCACACATTGCTCGAACAACTTCCAAACGACAAACAACCCATCAAACCAACACGGAGAATTTTATGACTCAAACAGAACTCAAAACCACACTCCAATCTCAAGTAAAGCGGTTTACCCTCAGCGATTCCGAAGGCGTTACCAAAATCGCCTTCTTTCCTCAAGCGCCTCTTCCAACGCTGCCTGGCTCAGCTCGGCTCGACTATCGTGGTCTAGAAGGTGGGTTTACCTTTGTTGGAGATGACATTGCTCAGCAGCAAAGCCCCCTTGGGTTACTCATCACTGTGATTCTAGAACCTGATGTAGACGCAGGAGAACTGGCGCTGACGCTCATTCTTCCTCCAGTTAACTTGGCAGGTCAGAAGCAACAGGACTTTGCAACCGTGGCAATTAAAACTCGGAGCTTAGGCTTTGTCGTAGATCGATCTGGCGCACAACTCAAATACAGAGTTCTGAGCTTAACAGGCGTTGCGGATGGCGTCCTTCTTCCACCCATTTCAAATCAACGGTCAAGCGATCTTACTCAACAAAGCGTTACCGTCACCGCCGTCAACCTGACGCTTCTAGAAAGCCATCCGCCCCAGTTGCAAATCATTGCACGGGGCACAGTTCCTTCGACAGGTTGGACAAATCCTCAACTGATTCCCCTGGTCTACGTCCAAGCGCCGCCCGACTGCATCTATGACTTTGAATTTGTGGCGACCCCTCCTACAGACCCGGCAGCACAAGTGATTACTCCTATCGTTGCCAAGTATCGGTTTCCGGCTCAAGGGCTAAGAGGAGTTCGAGTCAATGGAATCAAAGCTCTGCTAAACAGAGATTTATCGGACTGCGGAATGGCTGAAATATAAAGCCATTAACCACTGCAAAGCTGATTCAAGATTAACGTGCATGATTTTGAATCAGAAATTGCAAACAGATGAGAATCGATTGAGTAATAAAGATTCTCTCGCCATTCAATCAATTTGCGATTACTGATTAACCCAACTCAAATACAAAGGAAACAACATTATGGTGAGCTTACGTAGACAACTGCGCAAGATTGCGATTAATGGTTTACGCAATTCTCTAGGAATCGCAAGCTTAGCTTTACTGACGCTGCTCGGTACTTACAGTCTGGCCTTCGCTGCGCCTGACTGTGACAAAACTCCAGATGCGCCTATCTGTAATGGTGGCGATCCGAAGCCCAAGCCTAAACCCAAACCCCAACCCATTCCTCAACCCGCTCCTGCGCCTGTCAACTATCCCGCCGCGATTCAGTTCATTCTGCAACGGTCTGACCTGATTGAACAAACGATCGATACCGTTTGGAGAGAGTTTGGCAAAGGGGTTGCCGCACAGAAAATAAAAGAGGAACTCAACGGTAAACGGGTTGGAAAGGGCATGAGAATTAAAGATGTGAACGTGAATCTGAGAGATATCACGGTCAAGGAAGTAAAACCAGGTCCGGCTCCCAACCAAGTGAGTGTCAGACTCGTGATTCCACAGAACAATGAGGAGTTTCACGTGAGTGTCCCCATCGTGCCAGATCCATCTTTTAGAGTAAGGCACACACTGACAATGAATCTCACGTTATCGGTAGACAACTCTAGCGAGCCGATCAAAGTGAATCAACTTAGGGTTCAAGTTAGTGATGCAGACGTTAGCGGTTCTAACCTAATTGGAACGCTAGTTAAAGCAGTTGGCGACCTGTTTACCGGAGGAAGCTTCAGCAACAATTTAGAGTCTCGCATCAACCAAGACATTAATCTGACCCGACAATTGGGTGGAGTGATCAAGTCTGCGATCGATCGCTTACCCATTCCTCGCGGTTAATTGTCTTTCTAGATCAACGACCTACTTTTTTCGGAAACGATGGGAGATCAACGGCTGCCAGAGATGGCAGCTTTTTCTGCGATCGCGTCGGATACACCACCGGCGAGGGTGCGTTGCCAGAGGAAGCCGCTACTCCAGCTTGCTCTAACGGTACAGACTGCTTTCCAGAAGAATTTAGTGTGATGAACGGAGACGATCCTTGAGCGTGATTCTCAAAGGTGACAAACGAAGCACTCTTGCTCTCTTCGTTCTTGCTCTCTTCATTGCGCTCTGCGAGCATCGCATTTGCATCTAACGAGGTGGATGCAGGTTCATCGACCTTGCACAATTTGCCAATCTCAAGCTGGTCAACTTCAAGCCCATCTTGAGCTGCAGGATCGTCACTGACAGCCACTTCACCACGGTCGTCTCCAGTCCGATCGATAGCGTCAAGCTGGGCAGCAATGCCTTCTGCGACAAACCGATCCGATTGTTCAGAAGAGGCTGTTGGTTCTAAAGAAATTGGGGCTGGCCGTTGAACTTCCGCAGTACGTTGAACTTTCCCAGCCCGAAGGACGGGAGGCATCTCCGGTGGGGTGAATAGTTGAATTCCACGCTGAAGGTCAGCTAATTCTGAAGAGGCGTGCTTGATGGTGTAACTCAGCGCGTTAGCTTTAGGAATCGGCGCAATGACGCAGTCCTCCGAACTTCGCTCTACAAAACTCTGCGGAGCCTGAGCGCGAACAGTACGTGGAGCGGCATTGAGTTCGTCTTCCAAGCTGTGCAAGGCTGCCATCGAATCGTGCGACGCTTGGAGAGTTGAGCCTAACAAGGATTGTCCTTCTGATAACTCAAAGGAGTCAGAGGGCAGGTCTGTCATCCAGGATGTTTCGGCTAACAGCTCGGCTGTCCATGATGCCTGATCTCGCGAGGTAACTTGCTCTTCTAGGGTCGTCTCATCGGCATCAAACGTTGGGAATCCGGGTGAGGCTGACCACGGTTGAACTGGCTGCGATTTGACAAAGGCGATCGAGGAGTCTGAGAGATCCCCCTCTTCGTCTACAAGCTCAACCTGTTCTGGCAGATGCACTGGAGCGTGAGCCGGGGCATCCAAGCACTTCTCAAGCGCAGCTTTGAATTGCAATGTGTAGCGCTGCTGACGATGCAGGCGCGATCGCAGATCCCGACAGAGGATCTCAGCTTGCCGCGTTCCTTGCAGCTGTTCACTGTAGCGTTGCTGCGTCAGGGCGCATTCCCGCTCTAGCTGGGCAACTTGTTCTTGACTCGATTCAAGCTGAGCGGTGAGGGTTTCGACCAAAATCTGCTGCTTCTGAGCGCTTTGATGAGCGTTCTCTAATTCTTGAAAAAGCTGAGTCAGATGCTCTTGAGCCGTGACTAGCTCTTGAGTACGCTGGACGATCTGCACGTCTTGCTCCCGAATGCGCTGTCCGGCGAAGTCTAAATCTTTGCGGAGTTTAGCAATCAAAGCCACATGCTCGCGCGATCGCTGCTGAGCGCTGGCATACTGCGCGCCTGCTAAGGTTTCTAATCGTTCTGTTTCGCTCTGTCGTAAGATTTCAGAGTGAGCCAAGGCAGCTTCTAAGCTACTAACGTACTCCTGCAACTCCCCATTTTGCCGTTCTAATTCTTGGATACGATCGGCTTTGCCAAGCTCCGACGGATCGGTGGGTTCAGCATAAGGAAGCGCATCGACTGGAATCGCGTCTGGAAAATCCACTGTTGTCCATTCTTCATCGGTTTGGGGCGCGATGGCAGCAATCCCTTCCTCGGTTGGCTGAGAAGCGTCCTGATCCGGATTGGACTCAAACAAATTAGAGGAGTTGTTAGGGATTTCAGCTTCACTCATTGCTTTTAAAACCTAAGAAAATGCGGTGTCCAGGCGAGTAACGAATCTCTACAAGAGACTCAGCTATTAGTTATAGCGACAGTTCAAGAGAATAGAACATATTCTTAAAAAAATCTGTCAAGCTAACAACTAAATTTTGTTAAGCTGGCACTTAAATGTATCAGCAAGCAAAACAATATTAACGGGATTAAAGAACAAATTACGCTTAAACTCTTAAGATTTCCTGATGCATGAAGGCGCGATCGACAAGAGATTGCCGCTGGTCGTCTGAGAGGGCCTCTCCATTCGCATACTCTTCTAGCCACAGTTGGCTAATCTGATTGGCGGTTTGCGGCAATTCTGAGAGTTCGCAGCCTGGTAATTCTAACTGCGTTATCAGTTGACTCACTTTAGGGTCATAGCTGAGAGCAAACGTGCGACATCCTTCTGCGGCTGCCATAATCACGCCATGCAATCGCATTGCGATCGCCATTTCCACACCTCGAAATACCCCTTTTAACGATTGCGGATCGTCGAGCATCAGAATTCGACTTTCTCCGGGCAATTGAGGCTGAATCGTTTGCGCGATCGCCAGATCTTGACTCGCCTGAAAGGGAACCAACAATATACACACCTGAGTTGCTTTCTGAAAGTCGATCAAGGCGCGAGTTAAAAGATGCAATCGATCGGGCGTGAGTAGGGGATGCGATCGCAAGTTCACCGCCACTCGCGGCGCAGGCAAATCCCACAAGCCTTCAACCGGAGTTGACTCCATCGCCCACACCGGATCGGGCGCAAGCAGAAACGGAATCTTCCACTCGTGCAGCAGCGCCGCCGAACCGCGATCGCGCACACTCACTGCCGTACAGTTGCGGAAGACCTGTTTTGCCGACCAGCGATTGAATGAGCGATGAATTGGACCAATGCCCTGCGCCCATGCGATCGTCTTTAGCCCCATAATTTGCGCGATGGCCATCAACCCGGTGTAGTAAACCGGACTCAGCGCACTAGTCGCATCTTGAATCAGACTTCCGCCGCCCCAAATAAACAGATCGGCAGTGCGAAGCGCCCGGATCACGGCTGTGAGAGACTTACGATCGCAGCTTTCAATCCCGTAGCGATCGCGGGTTTGCTCAGGATTACCCGACAGCACCACTGGCTCAACCTCAGGAGGTAACATTTGCAGCAGCGAAGCCAGCAACGCTTCGTCGCCACCATTGCCCATGCCGTAGTAACCACACAAAACAGCCCGCATAATAGAAGGAATAATAGGGTTCCTCAAACCTTACACTATCCTTGATCCCTGTTGTCTAACCTAGTTATCTAAACCTAGTTGTCTAATCCAACGGTTCAACCTTATGCACGCGCTTTCAATTCCAACTTGGGTGATTCATGTTTCCAGCGTCATTGAATGGATTGCGGCAATCTGGCTGATCTGGCGCTATGCCGAGGTCAGTGGCGATTCGACCTGGCGATCGCTCTCGTTTGGAATGCTGCCTGCTTTGGTCAGCGCTATGTGTGCCTGCACTTGGCATTTCTTCGACAATTCTCCGTCTCTCGAATGGCTGGTCACCCTGCAAGCGGCTATGACGGTAGTGGGAAATTGCACCGTTGCGATCGCGGCTTGGTGGATCTGGCGCGGCAGCAAAAAGCTAGAAAAAAGCTAACTTCACTCCTCCTTGCGTCAGCGTTGCCATAAAGCATCCCTCATCCCTCATTCTTTTTCCATGTCCAAAGAATCCCTCTTCGCCCTCTCCCTCTTCCCTTATCTCGCTTTCCTCTGGTTCCTCACTCGCTCTGGCAAAACGCCCAGACTTGCCCTGATTGGCTTCTACATGCTCCTTGTATTTGTCGTTGTCACAATTCCAGCAGGCATTTACGCGAAGGTCGCGTATGGAGAGCAACTCGCTAACATTGATTGGCTCCACGGTGCAGCAGAATTCTTTCTCACGTTGTCTAATATCCTGGTTGTTCTCGGATTTCGGCAAGCCATCATCGACAAAACCCAGTCCTCTGACTCTAAACCCGTTTAATGTCATCCCGTTACACCCTCGCGATTCATACCAGCAGTCCAGATTTAGGATTGGCAATTTCAGATGGTGCAGGAAACCTTCGCCAGCAGGTTTGGCCTTTGGGGCGAGAACAGTCAAATCTCATGCATCATCATCTACAAGCGTTTCTCCAACCTCAAACGTGGGCGGAGTTGAGCGCTCTTGCCGTAGCGATCGGTCCTGGCGGATTTACCGGAACTCGGATCGGCGTTGTGTTGGCAAGAACCTTGGCACAGCAGCTACAGATCCCCTTATTTGGTGTGTCAAGCTTAGCGGCAATTGCTCAGCAAGAAGCGGATCGTTTGTCCCGCCGTGTGCTTCCTTCGGAGTTGCCCTTTGGGCAAATGGCGGTTCAAATGCCTGCCCAGCGAGGACAACTTTTTACTGGGATCTATCAAGTTTCAGATCAGTTCACGGTCATGCAATCTGATGCTGTTATGACTGAAGCAGTGTGGCAAGAAACCTTGGCAACCTTAGAGAAACCCTATCATCTTGTCAAAGCTGAATCGAACCAGGGTGATTACGTCGCCGGTGTTTTAGAACTTGCTCATCGAGCACAAACCGCCGGACATCAGCCAAATTGGTCAGACGTTCTACCCTTCTATGGACAACATCCCATAGAGTAACGCTGAAGAGCAACGCTTACCCATGACCACTCACTCCCTTCAAGCGACTTGGATTACTTCAGAAGCGTTTTATCCCTTTGGGCAACTGATTCGCGCTGCTGACGATGGCGCACCTTATGGCACAAAAGATGCTCAACTGCACCTTCAGAATGGTATTCCTCGGTTTTACATCATGCGTCTGACACGACGCGGTCGCACCTTCGATCGCATCACCCGTCACCAGAAATGTACACAATGTCTCGGTTCATTAGCAGGGAAAGATTGGCTGTTAGCCGTTGCGCCGCCGAGTCATGACAGCCAGCCACCTCTAGACGCGATTACCGCCTTTAGAATTCCGGGGGACTGCTTTGTCAAACTTGAACTGGGTACATGGCACGCCGGGCCGTATTTCGATACCGGCTTTATCGACTTCTACAATCTGGAACTGAGCGATACGAACATCACCGATCACGACACCTGTAATCTTAAAACCGCTTATGGTGCTGCCTTCGAGATTTTGGTGTAACTAAAAAAAGCAAAGCCATCGTATGAGATAACTTTGCTAGATGTGTTGTTGACGTAATGCCAGATCGAAATGCAGTGTTGTAACTGCGGTTAGCCAAGTATTCCAAATGCACTACTCGTGAGCGTATTTGCCTGAACACCAGCCACGATTGCCAGCAATTCATTGGTGCTGCCTGCTTGAATCAACGCATTGCCTGCATTGGTTCCAGTTCCTTGCAGAATCGATAACCGACCAAAGCTCAATCCGCCCGATAAGGCAATGCGATCGCCATCTTCAAAATTGAAATCTTGGATCGTATCGGTTCCGGAGTTTTCGGCTAACACAAACAGATCTGCCCCCATGCCGCCCACGAGGATATCCGCTCCAACGCTACCAAACAGCAGATCGTTTCCAGCGCCGCCTCGGATCAGATCGTCTCCGCTCAAGCCGTTAATGGCGTCGTCGCCTCCTTGGGCGTTGATCACATCATCCGATTGGCTCAAGCCCATCACAACGTTGTCTAAATCATTGAGGAACGTGACACTGTTGCGATTGAAGATGCTGTTTCTGACTAGATCAGCATCGAACACATCGAAGCTATCTTTTATCTGAGTTTGTCCTTCAAACAATAGATTGCCTAAATCAAGCGTTGCACCAGTCGATTGGCTCAGGTTATCTAGGTCATCGAGTTTGAAGTTCCGTAGAATCGCACCAGTTGCCGCAACACCCTCAAAGCTGATGGCTAAGTCATCCCCAATTTGGGTCAGCAGCAAATTTTGAGCCGTCAAATCCGTTCCGCTAAATTTCAGCGTATCTGCTTCTGCAATTGCGCCTTCAGACGGTGCAACGCCACGACCCACACCGCCAAAGTTCACGCCTGCCAAAACCCCTTCACCTTGTTTAACCTCGACTGTTTCCTGCCCACCCTGACCATCAACTACCTCAGAAAAGCGAGTTCCAAACAGGGTTTGGTACATTAAGCGATAAATTTCGGTGTTGTCTAGCGTGCTTGGCAGTTTGTCGGCATTGAGTCCATAGGTTTTAGACACAATGCTGCCCGGAAAATCGGGCGTACCCGCCCAGGCGACCGCAAAATTTCCCATCGGACCATCCAAGCTATCCATTGCCGTCAATGACTGCCAAGGATTATCAGGACTTGCCGTGCTGCCGTTCGCACCATCCAAGAAATTCTTCGTGTTAGAGGTCGTAGGATTGACGTTAATAAATGGCACTTCTGCTTCCGTATCACCCAAGGCAGGGGTTGTAATGGCATTGCCAGAAGGACGAGTGTAAGGGGCAAACTGAAAGACTTGCAATCCACCTGCGTCGCTATCGGCGGCAGTAACCACTAGCGTGTTTGGGTCTTGCGTATCGACATAATTTTTGGCAACCCCGATCGCGGCATCTGCCCGGCGCAACCCTTCGATCGTTCCGGCGGCGTTATTGTTATTGCCGAAGTTATCGGTGCCTTCCTCTTCGACGACAGCAAAGAATCCATCAGAATCACGTTTAAGAATTTTGAGCGATGCGTCTAGCATTTCCGCAACAGTTGGCGCAGTCGCAACATAAAGCGGGCTTGGGTTAGCGGTATTTAATCCCAGTTCTTCTTCTGTGCGATCATCAAATGTATGATTTGCCGCAAACACACCCATTAACTTTTCGGGCGGAGTTGCACCCTCTACCGCTGCGTTCATCTCGTCTTCGGTGTACACCACCGTGTAGCCTAGGGACTTGGCTAAATCAATCAGATTCGTGCTGGGACGATCAGCAGGATCGTCATATTCAGCGTCAATTTCAGAGGTGACGTGAACTCCCGTTGTGCCTTTCGGAAGCAAGTAAACTTCACCGCCTGCCATGATCACATTCACACCAGAGCGAATCACCTGCTCGGCAATTTCTGCTGTCTTGTCCCGCGCCCGCGTATCATCCCCCAAGCGATTGGTGGTTTTCGCCGCAAAAGCAGCCGATCCGGGTTCGCCGATGTGACCCGATTGCAGCAGCGCCGTGGCTTTACCGGATGCGATCGCTTCATCCAAAATCGTCATCCCCGTCTTTCCAGACAACGGCACGACTGGATTGTTGCTTTTATCTAACCCAAAGGATTCAGCAAACACCTTGACCCCATTGGCATGGGTCACTGCACCCGCGTTAGAGGTTCCGGTCAACTGGTCTTCCATGTGTCCGAGGTAAACCCCAGCGTTCGACATCGTATCCCAGTTCAGTCTGCCATCGGGTCCTTGATCAATGTTTCGTAGCGCCATATAGTGCGACGGGCTGGTTCCATCGGGATGGATGAAAATGACATTTCCCGTCTCTTGGGTTGCAGCCGGGGCAGGCGTCGGAGCCGGATTGCGCGCCGCTAGTTCTGTCTCGAACAGCGTTTCATACATCAACTCATATATGCCCGTGTTGTCTACTGTAGCGGGCAGCTTTTCTGAGTTGAGTCCGTGCGCTTTAGACACGATCGACCCGCTAAAGTCTGGTGTACCTGCCCAACCGACGCCAAACGAGAAGCGATCTCCACTAGCATCGGGCACAGAAACAAAAGGTTGAGTGTCGGCTCCGGTTTGACCATCTAGCGGCGCAGAACGGCTAGGGGGATCTGTTGGTGTAGTTGGATTGACCTCAATCGTGCCAACAGTTTCAGCGCGAATCGGATCGCGCACCTGCAAGCCACCAGCATCGCTATCTGCCGCCGTTAAGAGCAGAGTATTGGGATAGCGATCGACAAAATCTAACGCCACCCCGATCGCCGCATCGGCTCGCCGCAATCCTTCGATTGTTCCAGCCGCGTTATTGTTGTTTCCAAAATTATCCGTTCCTTCTTCTTCAACGATCGTGAGTGATCCGTTGCTAAAATTCGGATGTTTTTCTGACAGTTTTTGTGTGACCTCTAGCATTTCCGCAACGGTTGGAGCCGTGGGAACATAAAGCGGAGTCGCATCGGGTTGACCCAGTTTTAGAACCTCTTCAGGCCGATCGTTAAAGGTGTGAAACGCTGCAAACACACCTAACACTTTTTGGGGAGGCGTCGGATTTTTGGCAGGATCGAGCAAGTCAAATAGCTGCTCTTTTGTATAGACGACGGTATATCCCTTATTTTTGGCTAACTCAATTAAATTTTCTGAGGGACGACTGACGGGATCAACGCTCCGCGCATCCAATTGAGCTGCCGTTTCATGGAAGCCGTCTGTGCCAACTGGGAGCATGTGAAGTTCACCGCCGCCCATAATGAAATCTACGCCAGATTCAAGCACGTCTCGCGTGATGTCTGCAAGTCGCTGCCGGGGCGGAATCCGCCGCCCATCCACTGTAATTTCTTCAACTTTAGAGACAAAAGCTGCCGTTCCGGGTTCTGCCATGAATCCTGATTGCAGCAGCGCCGTTACTTTGTTTGCATCAACGGCTTCATCCACGATCGTTTTACCAACACTACCGGATAACGACTGGACGGGAGAATTATCCGCATTTAGTCCAAACGATTCTGCGTAAACTTTTGTTCCGGTTGCGTGAGTGACTGCGCCTGCATTGGAGGTGCCGCCAAGCTGATCCTGCATGTGCCCCAAATAAACACCCGCATGATCCAGTTTGTCCCAGTTGAGGCGTCCGTCAGGACCTTGCTCAATAAATCGGGCAGCCCCAAAGTGAGATGGACTCGCTCCGTCGGGGTGAACGAAAATAACGTGATTATTTGACATGATTTTGCCCAACAAAAAGTACTGCGAAAGGAGCAACAGTGCAGTTCACAATGCGAAAAGCTAGATTGGTCAATGAGTTACTTCAGCAGAAGAGTTGCTGAATGAGCCAATATTCATTCAGCGTTGTGCGTCAAACTCAGTAAGAATTTCACAGTTCCCTATTAGGCTCACATCCAAAGGTTAAGAGGCAGTACTAGGTTGAGTTAAGAGTTGAGCAAGTGCTGTAAGGTAACGCTGCCTTATTTAAAATTGTGGATCAAATATAGATTTTCCATTCATAGCAGAATTGCTCGGATTGGGGCTGAGAGCAAAAGGCACAACCGTAGACCAAAGAGTTCTAAATGTTGTTTAAGCAATATAAGCTCCTATCATTCAAGGAATAGGAGCATTCAAGGAATAGGAGCATTTATAAAGCGAATTTTGGCAACTCACGCGATCGCGTGAGTTGCGCCAGCAAATGCAGCACGTTAATGGATTATTTCGCGATGTGCCTTTCTAGAACCCGTTCTACAGGGGTTGTACATCAGCCAATTCTAATGCCAGTCGCTTCAACAGTATCTGTACCGTTCACACTCATCGCAATTTTGGTCAATTGCGTTAGAACCTGCGAATGCGGCAGGCGTCCCATTAAGATTACTACTCGCCCGCGCTGCGTCACCCGCAAATCTTCGATCTCTGCGACCGCAACACTCTCTCGAAAGGCTGCCAAAACCCGCTTTGACAAACCATTGTGATCATATTCCCCATTCAGCCCAATGCGTTCGGGTGGAATTGTGCTGAATAGAGCATACGGCATTTCTTTCACCGTCGAGGGTTGGTTAGGTCTAGAGGGCGGTCTTTCATCCAGCGGTCTTTCATCCAGCGGTCTTTCATCCAGCGGTCTTTCACCCAATGGAGTTGGCATCTGCACCGAAGATTTCATAACGCTCCGCGAAGAAAAGGTAGAAGTTCTCTTTATTAGAAATTTATAAAAGAGTTTCGACAATCTATCTCAAGGCAGAGGTTATTTTTAGTATCAAATCTAACAAATGCTAGAAAGGTCACTAACGGTATTGCAAAACACAATCAACCACCATGCTTTTCTCGATCACGAGAGATGCACAGCAGCGATTGGTTTGGCTAAATTCCAAAGGATCGCGGAAGGAACGATATCGAAATTAGATTGTAAGTCAGGACACTATAAAACTCCAGAATTTGAAACTGGACGTTACTTCTAGCAATCAATTGCAATTGTTTTAGCGAATGACCTGTTTCATGTAGTTCCCCCATAACTGAGCAGCGATACCGCTATTCCCGTTCGTAGAGGTGTTCTTGTCATTCCCTAACCAAATTCCTGTTACAATTTCACGATTTGGTATGTACCCAACAAACCATAAATCTATATTGTCATTTGTTGTTCCAGTCTTGCCTGCCTCTCCCAAGCCGAGAGCAGCATTTTGCCCGGTTCCAGAGCGCACCACGCCTTGCAACATAGAAGTCATCGTATTAGCAACGTCCGCTGGAATCGCTTGAATGTTATTCTCTCCGTCTTGATCCGCGCGGTAAATGATTCGACAGGTGCTAAGGTCTTCTCGCGTTTTACAGTCGCTACTGTCGAGAATGCGCTTAATCGTGTGGGGCCGATTTCGC
The DNA here is from genome assembly GCF_059501405.1 of Myxacorys sp. NCBI lineage: Bacteria > Bacillati > Cyanobacteriota > Cyanophyceae > Leptolyngbyales > Leptolyngbyaceae > Myxacorys > Myxacorys sp. The sequence goes on along the minus strand of NZ_JCACCM010000026.1, from coordinate 39,635 downwards.
ACACCCTGGTTTGCCAAAACGCCAAAAGCCCCGGTCAGTTCCAACGGAGTGACTTCACTTTGTCCTAAGACGAGTCCGGGCACGGGATTTAGATCCGACCGAATGCCCATCTTACGAGCCATATCGACGACTTGGTTAAGTCCGACTTCCTGAGCGACGCGCAGCGCAATCACGTTCTCCGATTGGGCAACCCCAGTCGCCATGTCCAAGCTACCGCCGCCAGTCCGACAGCCATCAAATGTGCTGCCACCCCATGAGAGCGGGGCACAGGAAAACGTCGCACTGGGAGGAATGCCTTGAGCGATCGCACCGGTGTAGGCAAAAATTTTGAAGGTTGATCCTGGCTGACGCTGGGCTTGAGTTGCCCGATTGAATTGGCTTTCTTCATAGTCTACGCCGCCGACTAGTGCCATCACCTCGCCTGTTTTCGCATTCAGGGTGACTAAGGCTCCTTGCGAAAATCCGGCGCTACTGCCTTGAGTCTCGACCGTGTTGCGTAGGTTACTTTCGGCGGCAGTCTGCATTCGCTTGTCGAGTCCGGTTTCAACAATGAAATTGCCTTCTCTTGCCAAATCCCCACCAAGCAACTCTTCTAACTCGTCAAACACCGCGCTGTAGTAATAGGGCGCGATCGTACTGGTTAATTCTTGGCGAGCTGCCGGACTGATTTCTAGCCGCGATCGCCGCGCCCGCTGCGCCTCTTCTTGCGAAACCATACCTAGCTCTGCCATCCGCGTAATTACGCCATCGCGCTTCTCGATCGCACTTCTATAGCTCCGAACCGGGTTAAAGCTGTTGGGCGCAGGCAGAATTCCGACCAGAGTGGCCGCTTCAGATAGATCGAGATCTTTGGAGGACTTGCCAAAGTAAAACTGGGCCGCATCTTCAAATCCGTAGATGCCGCTACCTAGGTAAACCCGATTGAGATAGGTCAGCAGCAAATAATCTTTGCTGTAGACCGTCTCCAACTTGAGCGCAACGATCGCTTCTCGGAGCTTGCGACCTGCAGAATCCTGTCGCCCTACATAACTGAACGTGTTTCGCGCGAGTTGCTGCGTTAGGGTACTGCCCCCTTCTCGAATCTCGCCGCCTTTGATATTGGTGACTAAGGCTCGACTTGTACCGATCGGATCGATGCCAATGTGCCAATAGTAGCGAGAGTCTTCAGACGCCATTACAGCCTTGGGCAAGTAGGGCGAAAATTCCCGCAGGTTTTGCATTTCTAAGTGGCGTTGGGTGCGCGGCGTTCTCAATGGTTCACCATCTTTAGACGTCACCACCACGGGGCCTTGAACCGAAACGGGCAGTGGGTAAACCGAAAATTTCTGCCATTCAACGCCAATAATCAACGCGGTTAGAGCTGAAACGGCTGTTACCCCATACAAGGCATAGCGCACTGCTTTGAGATACCAGGGAATTGGATCTTTGAACTCAAGGCGAACGGCGGCGGCGAGTTCTGGTGGCCCTAAGGTCAGCACATCACCGTTGTAAAGGGTTTTAGAGCGGAGTCGCCGCTTACCGCGATAGATGCCATTGGTAGACTCTTCATCGCGGATCAAGAAGCGCGATCGCATCGGGATGCCCAAAAACTTGCGCTTGCGATCGCGCTTCACCACTAGATGCGTCTGACTCACGACCGGATTTCGCACCACAATGTCACACGACTTGGAACTACGCCCCAACACGTAGCGATCGCCCAGTAACGGAAAAACATCTGCGGTTGGCGCGTCTGCATCCTGCACCAAAAGCTCTGGTACACGGGCGTTAGGCTTAATCTTGAGACGAGAGAAGTTGATTCTTGTCAGCGTCGTCTTGACTGCCTGAGTCATCGTACCCAGCAGCGTTTTCGATGCCTTGCGCGAATTTCCAGCAGGGGGGCGGGGGGGTAGCGGTGGTTGAGTCATGCGATATCGAGCAGCAGTACTGCGTTCCATTCTAAAGGAGGAGACAGACGAAGCATCGCCCTCCGTCTCCTCTGAGTATCTCTGACTACCGTTTGAAGGGGTCGTGTTCCGCCAAAATTTTCTCTAGTTTTGCTTCATCGACTCGCGAGATAAATCGTTTTGATTCGTGAACGTCGCGTACCGTCTTGGACAAGCTGAACGTAGAGGTAATCGAAAACACCGTTCCCATGCCTACATAGGACTTAACCCAGCCATCCACAGGCAGGCAAAAGATGCCAGCGGTGGTTGCCGAAACTGAAATTACGAATGCTGCCCACGATTGAACAATCCAGGCATTGCTGTGGGTTTGGGGAGCGGTATCAAGTTTCTGCATATTAACCTCAACGAGAAAAGGGAATTGTGTTTTCACAATATCAGTTAATTCGTATACGAAGTAATTTAGGTAGACACTCCACAAAGCGGCTTGAAAACGCACAATTTGAAACCCGGACAATTAAAATTTTGGACGAAAACGAGTGCCTATTTAATCACTTTGCATAGTTCAAAATTTCCGTCGTGTAAAGCTTTGATGAATTTTAAAGACCTTGCAAATAACGAATGATGAGTAGCGATCGCTAACTTTATTCAGGTCTCCTAACAAACTTGTTAGACAGGTAGATGTTGTCTGACTAAACTAGTAGTGAAGATTCGTGTGTAACGTTTCGCAATACTCCTCTGTTGTGCCCTTTGTCCTACTCTCTTCTGAACTCATTATGATTAACTCAACTCAGCCTCATCGGGTCGTCATTATCGGCGGCGGCTTTGGCGGACTCTACGCCGCCAAAGCCTTTGCCAAGTGCGCCAACGTCGAAGTGACTGTGATCGACAAACGGAACTTCCACCTGTTCCAGCCGCTCCTCTACCAGGTAGCCACTGGAACACTGTCTCCAGCCGATATTTCGTCTCCCCTACGATCGATTCTCAGTCAGCAGAAAAATGCACGCGTCTTGATGAAAGAAGTCGTAGATATCGATGCCGAGCAGCAAGCGGTAATTACGTCAGAGTCGGTGATCCCGTATGACACGCTGATTGTGGCAACCGGAGTGAGCCATCACTATTTTGGCAACGATCAGTGGAAAGAGTCGGCTCCGGGTCTCAAAACTGTAGAAGATGCGCTCGAAATTCGCCGCAAAATTTTCGTCGCGTTTGAAGCAGCAGAGAAAGAAACCGATCCCGAAAAGCGTAAGGCACTGCTGACGTTTGTGATTGTCGGTGCAGGCCCGACGGGTGTTGAACTAGCAGGCGCGATCGCAGATCTGGCATACAGCACTCTGAAGCATGATTTTCGCACGATCGATACTCGTGAAACCCGCGTGATGCTGCTAGAAGGACTCGATCGGGTCCTGCCTCCCTTCGCCCCCGATCTTTCTGAAAAAGCCAAAGAAGCGCTGACTCGCCGTGGCGTCACCGTGTCAACCAGCACGCGAGTCACTCAGATTGAAGCCAATGCTGTCACGTTCCAGAAAGGCGAAACAACAGAAACGATTGCCGCACAAACAATTCTTTGGGCAGCAGGCGTGAAAGCGTCCTCGATGGGACGAGTGCTAGAGCAGCGTGCAGAAGCTTCGCTCGATCGCGTCGGTCGGGTCATGGTCGAGGCCGATTTGAGTTTGCCAAAGTATCCCAACATTTTTGTGATTGGCGACCTAGCGCACTTTAACCATCACGACGGAACGCCGCTCCCAGGAGTCGCCCCGGTCGCGATGCAGGAAGGAGACTACGTAGCGCGGCTCGTTCAAGCCCGACTGCAAAATCGTGCTATCCCTGGATTTGTCTACCGAAACGTGGGCAGCCTAGCCGTGATTGGACGTAATGATGCCGTCGTCGATCTAGGATTCATTCGATTCTCCGGCTTTATTGCTTGGTTTGTCTGGATCGTCGCGCATATCTACTACCTGATTGAGTTCGATAACAAACTTGTCGTGATGGTGCAGTGGGCGTGGAATTATGTCACCCGCAAGCGAGGGGCTAGACTCATCACCGGTACAGAGCTTGAAGAATTAGAGACAAAGCCAGTCTCAGAACCTGATAAATCTCCGATTAAGGTGTAGAGGAAGTAGGGCAGACAAGGAAATATGAGTAGGAGTGGGGAATGAGGTGACTCATTCCTACTCATATCTTTTTCTTGTGTCCACTATGTATGATCCCGTATCGCCTGCTCAACAGTTCTTTCAGCAAGGAGTCCGACTCGCGAAGGCTGGGGTTTACGAGGACGCGATCGCGCTCTTTCAAAAAGCGTTAGAGCGGGAGGCAACATCCTATGAAACTTGGTACGAATGCGGCAAAGCCCTACACGCACTAGAACGATATGAAGAGGCTGTCGAAAGTTTTGCAGAGGTTCTCACGCTCAAACCCGACTATGCTCCCGCTTGGAACAATCAAGGCATCGCGTTAGCGCGGTTAGCCCGCTATGACGGAGCGGTTGCCAGCTATGATCGGGCGATCAAGATTTTCCCGCGCAACTACAAAGCTTGGTACAACCGAGGGAATGCCTTGATGCGGCTTAATGCTAACTATGAAGCGCTGCAAAGCTACGAACAAACCCTAAAACTCAAGCCAGACTATGCTAGAGCCTGGTACAACCGGGGTATTGTTCTGACGCATTTTCAGCGCTTCGATGATGCGATCGCCAGCTATGCTCGTGCGTTATCCTTCCGTCCTCATTTTTCGGCGGCACACTACAACCAAGGCAACTTACTCTACCGAACTGAACGGTATGCAGAAGCGTTGCTCAGCTATGAGCGCGTGTTAGAGATTCGTCCGACCCTGTATGAGGTTTGGTATAACCAGGCAAATGCGTTACACAAGCTAGGATTTGATGAGAAAGCCCTGTTCAGTTATGACAAGGCGTTGGAGTTGAGGCCGGGTGCGTGTGAAATTTGGTGCAGCCGCGCGACTGCTTTGGATGCTCTTGGTCGGTATGCCGAAGCCACTACGAATTTCCGTCGTGCCGTTGAGATTAAACCTGATTTTTATGAAGCGTGGTACAGCTTTGGCAGCAGCTTTCATCGACGCGGGCAGTACGAAGCCGCGATCGCGCAATATGACAAAGCGATCGCCATCAAATCCGATTTTGCAGAAGCGTGGAGCAATCGTGGCAATGCCTTGAGAAAAATGGGGCGCTACCAAGATGCGATCGCCAGTTTTGATGCCGCCCTGAAAGTTAGCCCTAACGCAAACCGAACTTGGTATCGGCGGGGACGGACCTTAGCTCATCTAGGCAATAGTGAAGGCGCGATCGCTAGCTATGACAGAGCGTTGAAAATCAATCCAAATGATGCCAAAGCTTGGTACAGTCGCGGTGTTGAGTTGAGCCGTTTGGGTCGGCACGAAAGCGCGATCGCAAGTTACGATCGTGCGATCACACTTAATGAGAGGCTTGTAGATGCAAAATCTCGACGCTCTGCATCTGTTAAAGCTTTAAACGCTGACTCAAAGAATTTATAACAAATACTATAACTACAAAAATTCGCAGTTCGCCGGTTACATTAAGCCACTAAAATCAACAGCTCAACGAACAACAAACTACGAATTACGCTTAGGGGTTATTGAAGCGAAACATCAATAAAACTACGCCTTGTCAACAGCGTCTTTCACAGCATCTTTTGCATCTTCTGCTGTATTACGAACTTCAGCTTCACCTTGCTTCGCTTTGCCTGCCATCTTGTCAGCTGGGTCGCCAGTAACATTACCCTTAGCTTCTTGTGCCATACCTTCGACATTCTTGGCAGCAGCTTTAGCTTTATCTTCTAAACTCATGATTTTACTCCTTAATTCCTTAATGTTTTGACTGGACGCGTAAATCGCATCGCTTTATTTAACTGTATTCAGCATAACTAAATGCTTTTACACCAGCATCTAACAGAAGACACACTCTTAGTCGAATTTCTAATTTTGTTTCTCTGCCTAAAGACTCAATAAAGCATTACACTGGGCTATTTTGAGCCAAAAAAACTTCTGATTAGAGTTTATAAAAACCAACGTTTCTCATTTTGTAAAGAACAGATAAAAAGTATTGGGCATCGCTTCGATCAAAGGGTTTGAATTATGAATTGCTCAACACTAACTCGTGTTGCCACATCCACTCTCAAATACTAACTCCTTTAAACTGTGGGCATCGTTAGTAAAAACGTTATGCTCCGTTCGCTCAATCTTCAGCAGAAGTTGCTCTATAGCTGCACCTCTGCTGGAATCAATCTGATAAATACTACCGTTGCCACTTGGCTTCTTTACTTTTATGCCCCTCCACCCAACTCTGGTCGCCCTCAATATCTTTCTGTCAGCTTGGTTGGCGTCTTGCTGACAATCGCTCAGTTATGGAATGCCGTGATTGATCCATCTATTGGATATTGGAGCGATGTTAGTCGTACCCAATGGGGACGGCGGCGACCCTTCATGGCGTTGGGAAGCCTTGTAACGGCTGTAGCGCTTTTGCTCTTGTGGACACCGCCGACTGCACAATCGGGGTTGCTCAACGCCATTTACTTTTTGCTGGTGACGATCGCGTTCTATACCGGGCTGAGTTTGGTTGGTGTTCCCTACGATGGTAGCTTGGCAGAAATGGCGACTACTCCTGCCGAGCAAGTCAATTTAAGTATGTGGAAGAATGTATTTGGTATCATCGGCGTCCTGTGCAGTGCCGTCATCGCCAGCGTTTTATATAGCCGTTGGGGCGCGATCGCAATGAGCGTGGTGATGGGTGCGGTTTGGTTAGCATCAGTGGGACTGTCGCTACTGGTCTTACGTGATCGCATCCTTCCTGTTACCCAAAGTTTGAGCTTTCGGCAAAGTATTGTTATCACCTTGCAGAATCGACAGTTTTTAATTCTATGTGTCTCCACGATCGTTGTGCAGACGGCTTACGCGATGCTGCTGTCGAATCTGCCCTACTTTGTGACGCTGATTGTTCGTCAGCCGGAACCAACGGTGGGCAGGTTCCAAGGAATTGTAGTTGTTGCGATGCTGATTGCGGCTCCGATGTGGAATTGGCTGAGCCAGTTTTATCCCAATCGGCGGTTACTGTTGGTTACCATGCTGGGATTAGCAACGAGCAGTGTCCTGCTGGCAGGAGTTGGAGTGTTGCCGGGAGTCGCGCTTCAGGTTCAAGCCGCGATCGCACTTGCACTCATTGCTCCTTTTCTCGGTGGCTACTTTGTGTTGGTGTACGCGCTCATGGCAGCCGTGGTTGAGTATGACGAATGGCTGACGCAGCAGCGTCGAGAAGCCTTTCACTACAGCGTTTTCTCTCTCTCAGCAGGAATAGGAGTTTCTTTATCATCGCTAGTGATAGCGCCCATTTTTTCACGGTATGGGTATACGGTAGAGCAGCCGCTGGGGGTGCGGGTTGTGTTTCTAGCCGCCGCTATTCTAGTTGCACTGGGTGCGGTTGTGTTTTTGGGATACCGCTTGGGAGACACGCTCTCCGAAATGCAATAGAAAGACAGGATTAATTGCATCCGCCGCTATGCAAAATCTCCGATTTTTTCGAGAAATCGGAGATCTGGATAAGCTATTCTTTGAGTTCACGGACTTAAACTTGCAGCATCATAGGGTAGATTTTCACAACTGGCTTGAAAGCGCTAGAGGTCGCTTTCGTAAGTGATGAGCTTTAAATGCTGAGCATTGACAATAAATTCTTTTGCTAACAAATACCCTGAGATTGTCCAAGTTTGATATTTTCTCGCTTCTTTGCCAATCAAACGTCCATCTGGGCCGTCATAGTATTCGGGCCAATCATCGAGCAGCAGACGACGCTCCGCAATTGCGATCGCATGATGTGCCAATTCTGCCCGCTCCATTTTTCGAGCCGCTGCCGCCAACATCCACAGCAACACGGGCCAACTTCCACCATTGTGATATGACCACGGGCGATTTTTTGGATCGGCTCCCGTCACGGTTCGCCATTCTCGGTCTTCCAATACTGGGTAGCATACCTTCATCGGCATTTGACCGACCAGATCGCTCCATCGCAGCTCAATCAGATTCAAAATGCGCTGCGATTGCGACTCGTCAGTTAACGATCCCATAATCGCCATCAAGTTACCCAACGCAAAAAACCGACAATCCAATTGAGACGGACCTAGATTACCCGCCAGGTAGCCTCCTGCTTCGGGCAGCCATTTTGCCAGCCAGTAGAACGGAATCGAATCAGAGTAAAGGTTAAATTGGTTCAGTGCTTCTTCACCATATTCCTCAACCCGATAGCGGTAAATCACATTTAAGCGCTCCGAGTCTAGCCAGTAATTGTCCCGTAGTTGCATTCGCAGCGGACGCAACCGGCTGTGGATTGCTCGTATCATGGCTTGATTTTGCGGATTGGGCAGCAGGAGTTCGAGACTGGCGCGGAGCGCAAAGTAGAACAGCGACTGAATCTCGATCGGGTGCCCATACAACCCCATGCGCCGATCAATCATCGTGGCTCCATCGGGAACCAACATCATCGGGTACATATCAAATCGATTGACCAGACACAGTTCGAGAATGAGGCGAATTCCTTCTTGAACATCGTCTCGTTGACCGAGAGTTGTATCTTGAGTCGAAATCACGTAAGCGCGCAGTAGAATGATCCACCACAGGCAAGCGTCTGCTGGAGCAACTCGCCCGATCGCATGATCACCAAAATCAGCTTTGAGATATTCCTTCCCATTAATGGACTGAATCTTGAAACTAGCAGGCATCAGCCCGCGGCTGGGTCTCAGACAGTCAAGCTGAGTTGTTTTCGGCTGTAGTTTCAGTGTGGCTTCTAAGAAATTGCGAACAATCTCTGGTTTGCCTCGAATCAGAAACAGCAGTGCCGAGGAAATGAAGTCTCGAACAAAACACTGATCGTAATTTAGGGCAATAATATCTGGGTCAGACGCTGCGATCGTGCCAACGGGCTGTCCTTGATAATAAATAATCGACTTTTCCAGTGCATCCCACGCTTTTTCTGCAAGTTCTTGGTTGCTCAACGCTCCGCCCTCGTCTAAAGACAATGAATCAGGCTCTATGGTAGATCAATCCAACAAGGCTAGGAATGAATGCCATTAAACGCTCACACTGTTCTAATACCGACTGTTCTATGCGTATGAACACAAAAAATTGAGCATCCAAATTTCCAATTGCTTAAAAAAATCAAAGATGTTCGCATCTACAAACTGTCCATAACTTGGACATCTTGTGAACCATCAGTTGAGCAAATATGAGAGAGAAAGCTGATCTTATCGTGCTGTCTTACCTTGTAATATTCGATACTTCTAGACCCAAGCTGAACAATAGTACAAACACACAAGCATAAACTGGACAAAGTTTTGTTTGTATAACTTTACGACTAATCTGCTCTCATTTTCTACGTATTAAAAAATTAGTTAAAGAAGCGACAACTCCAAAGATTTCTTTAATAAACTTTGCTTGCTTGAGAAATACTATTTCCTTACTCCATTCACTTATCCTTCGCCAATCATATTCATCGCTTCAATCCCTCGTAGTGTTAGTCTTACCGCGTTGAAGTCTTTTCTAATTGGATGTCTACAGGCTGGCGCTGGGGTATTTTAGCGACAAAGGTTGTTCCTACGCCCACTTCACTCTCGACAGTGATTTGCCCACCGTGCAAGTCCAAACATCGTTTTACCATCGTCAGCCCTAACCCAGTGCCAGGAATTTTACCCACGTTATTCGCCCGTTGAAAAGGCTCAAATAAATGCTTTTGAGCGTCAGGAGGAATTCCAATTCCGGTGTCTCGAACTTGTAACATGACCTGTCCAACGGTACAGGAGAGGTCAAAATAGACCGGGCTACCTTGAGGGGAATATTTGACTGCGTTTGAGATCAAATTTGTGAGAATGTGTCTGAGAAGCTTTTGATCCAGGCAAGCATTCTCACAGTCACCTTGTTTATTGAACAAGATAGGGTGGTTTAACCCTGTGCTGAATTGGATTTCCTCTAGTAAACCTTGACAGAACTGCTCCAAATCTAAAGGGGCTGGATCAAACTTCAAGCTTCCGCCTTCGACTCGACCAATGGCCAATAAATCGTTCAACAGTTGGTCCATAGACCGGACTGATTGTTGAATCATGTATAAGAACTCGCGTCGTCGTTCTTCAGTTAAATTGTGATTTTCATGCTCAAGTAACTGAGCACAACCCAAGATAGATGTCATCGGGCCTCGGATTTCATGAGCTGCCATCGACCAAAACCGAGATTTTAGTTCGCTCAACTCTTTTTCTTTCTCTAAAGCAACGCGAATGGCGGTTTCTGACAATTGGCGGCGCAGGGCAACTTCGATCGCAACATGTAAGTCCCGCTCATCAAACGGTTTCACGATATACCCAAAAGGTTCTGTCGCTTTCGCTCGTTGTAGTGTGGCTTCGTCGGCATAAGCCGTTAAATAAATGACAGGCGTATTAAAATCAGCTCGAATTTGTTCTGCAGCTTCGATGCCATCCATTTGACCTTTTAGGCGGATATCCATTAAGACTAAATCTGGTCTTAATTCTGCGACCTTTTCAATGGCTTCTTCTCCAGAGGCAACCGATGCGGGTACGACATACCCCAACTTCTTTAATCGCTTTTCGATATCTCGAGCAACGACTCTTTCATCCTCAACAACTAAAATTTTTTCAGTAGCCATTTATTATACCTTTCCTGTATTTTCTAATTCTGAGAATTTAATCGTAAAGGTCGTTCCTGCCCCTTCTGCCTGATCGAGGTCGATCGTGCCGTCTAGTTGCTCAGTGAAGATACAGACTAATTCTAAGCCGAGTGATTCTGTGTTACGAAAGTCTAGTTCTGACGGAAAGCCAATCCCATTATCTCGAATAGTTAATATAAATCGATTGTCAGCAGCAGGGGAAATCTCAACAAGGATTTCATTTTCTGAGGTTGGGGTTGGAAAGGCATGTTTCAAAGCATTGGAAACTAATTCATTGATAATCAATCCACAGGGAATGGCCGTATCAATATTGAGGTGAACACCTGCCGCTTGGGTGCGTAACGTTGCTGCCTGTGAATTTGCCGCATACGATCGGAGCAAATTGTCTGCCAAGTCACGAACGTATTCATCAAAGTTGATTTTGAGTAGATTACTTGATTGATGCAGCTTTTCATGAATCAGTGCCATTGAACGGATCCGATTTTGGCTGTCCTTAAACAGTGTGAGGACTCTTTCATCCTTGATGTAGTCGGATTGAAGTCTCAAGACACTCGAAATCACCTGTAGATTGTTCTTGACCCGGTGGTGAATCTCTTTCAATAGGGCTTCTTTTTCTTTCAGCGATAGCTTTAATTGCTCCTCCGTGCGCCTGCGCTCCTTAAGTTCGTTCTGGACTTGCTGATACAGTTCAGATTGCTGAATCGCGATCGCCATGTGAGTGGCGAGTTGCTTCAGTAGCTCAACTTCAAAGGAATGCCATCGCCTTGGTCCAGAACAGTGATAGGCACACAATAACCCCCACAGATGTTCCCCTTGCAGAATTGGTACGACTAAGCTTGCCCGGATATCGTATATGACCAGAATGTCGATATGACACTGAGTTAAACCAGCGGTGTAAATATCCTCACAAACCTGAGTCCGCCCTTCTTTATAGGCTTGGGCATAGTTTTGTCCAAAGCACGTATCCCGAACGCTGCTGTTGAGCGCAGGTCTCCAACCGTTCTCGACCGACTCGACCACAGTCGTACCACTCCAGTCTGGATGGAACTTGTAGATAATCACCCGGTCGGTTTTGAGGAAGTGTCGGACATCCTCTACGCTCCTCTGGAGGATGTCATTTAGGTTAAGGGATTCCCGGATATGTAGCGCCATCCCTGCTAGAATCTGGCTGCACTGCAGTTGTTCCAGCAAGCCTACCGGATTCTCTAGCAACTGCAGGTCTAGCTCTGGGCGCTGGTCTTGAGTGGATTGGGATCTTGAGGTCTCAAACTGCTTAATCGATCGCTGCAGTTGTTCCACGATGCTCTGCATCTCGCTTAGGTCTAAAGTTTCTAGAAAACTCGTCGGTGAGACAACTCCTAAAAGGTCTCCCTGGTTTCCGTACACTCCAAACCGCTGCACTTTTGTTTGCTGCATTTTCCAGTAGGCAACTAATACCGACTCTGAGGAGGCAAAGTGCAGGAATGGAGCGCTCATCACCGTCTCGGCTCGTATCTGCGATAAATCTAGCCCTAATGCCCAAAGTTGAAGAACATGCCGCTCTAAAATCAGTCCCACGGGTTGAGAGCCATTCTGCGTATCGTCTGTTGCCGTTAGCACAACACAATCCACCTGATGGTCAACCATGAGTTGGGCCAACTCGAGAACTGTCATTTTTGCAGGTGCTTGAACCACTGGCGAAGAAACAATCTCTGCCAACTGCTTTGATTTCAGTAATTCATCTAGTTGTAAGACACTACGAAGACTGGCTGGGGTAATGATGCCGAGCCATTGCTCGTGTTCATCAACTACAGGAAGATGATGAATTCGATGCTGACGCAGTTGAGATAGGGCAGTAAAAGCGTTTTGATCCTCAGATTGGGTTAAGGCAATTACAGGTCGCCGCACACCGTCAGCGACTGTTACCGCTGTTAAATCTCGCCCTGAGACAATTGCCCGTAGTGCGTCTCTTTCGGCAAACACCCCCAGAAGCCGCGCTCCTTCCACAATGAGAATGCCACTCGCTCTTGCTTCGCTCATCAATATGGTATTGAGCGAGAGTTCCAAACCCGGAAGAACGCAACTGCTTTGCGCTTTGCTCATCATTGCGATCGCGTTGCTTAGAGACGTATCAAGAGACACGGTCAGCGGGCGTCGATCAATTACAGGGTCTAAAGATAGGAAAGGGGCTGATGAGTTTTGCAAGTGCATGGAGACGATAAATTTTTAGCAGCAGGACTCTATCGAGAGGCGTGTCGTTTAGCCGAGCACATTGGATGTCAATCAACGGATATTAATCAACTCAAGACGATTGATGTAACTTTTATATAAACCATAAGCAACTGAGTTGAGAATATTTCTCTTGATAGAGCTTTAGGCTCCTTGGTGCCTTAACAAGAGGCCCTTTTGGTGTTTCAATCCTTCAAAATTCCAACGTTTCAGTTCAAGATTTTTTGATCCGGTAGAAGCTGTTAAAAGAAGTTCAGATCCTCCTAATCTTCAAGGGATGATATCTCAATCTTGCACTAGTTCACCAAAACTTGGGAAGAGCCAAAACAATTTGAGACGCGGCGACTCTCAAGTTCATTGCGCCTTCCGTGTGAGGATCAGCGACAGAAAGCACGGAACGCAACACTCAAACTCAGCACTTCAAAGAAACGTGAACTGATTCATTGATAAGCCCTAAACTTTACAACGGCTTCATAAAGGGTTGATTCGAGGTATGTGATGATCAGTGCCAACTGCAAATCGGTTGCTCTACCCATCACTTTTCTCAAAATTTTATGAAAATTGCTTTAATCAATCAGCCTATTTGTCAAGTCTTACCACCAGGTTTATCGTCGGTTGGGGCGTGCAGCTATGGCTTAGCGACTTCGCTAGCTCAGCATTCTGAGAATCAAGTGTTTATTTATGCTCGGCAGCAAACCGTCAATCGACAGCTTTATCCAGACGTAGAGAATGATTATGTCGATCGCAACATTCACTTTCGATTCTTGCCTTCGCCAAAATCTGACCAAATTCTCAGCAAGGCAGCACGCGGATTTTATCAGTATGTTCCATTCGCACCGATCTTTAATCGCGGTATGAAGCCTGCACCTTCACAGGCAAACTGGCGATATCCGGGCTATTCTCGTCGCGTTGCGCAAGATATTAGTCAATTCGATTTTGATATTATTCACATCCAACATAGTTCACAATTTTTGCCAGCAATGCGGGAATTTAACCCCAAAGCAAAAATCATTCTTCAGCTTCATGCAGCGCTTCATCCGCAATCCGATGCCGCGATGCTGGCAAATCGTCTGCAATATGCCGATCGCATCGTGGCAGTGGGCAATCATGTGGTTGACAAAGTGCAACAACGGTTTCCTCAGTTCGCCGATCGCGCAGCAACGTTGTATAACGGCTTTGATGCCGAGTATTTCACACAGGAGAAACAATACAAAAGCGATGCTCAATCCGTTAAGCGCGTCATGTTTGTAGGCCGCGTGACGCCAGAAAAAGGCGTTCACCGTTTGGTTCAAGCGTTTAATTCCGTTGCAAAACGCTATCCGAATGTGGAACTGCTCCTGTATGGCGGAATGGGCGTCGGCTTACTCGAAGAAAGTTTTCCAATGAACGATCAAGCACTGCTGCAATCGATGCGTCCATGGTACAAAAATTACATTCAACAGCTTCAAGACCTGCTTGACCCTAAGATTGCGCCCCAAGTGAGGTTTTTAGGTTCTGTGCCTTATACCGAGCTGATGCAGCAGTATTATGCAGCCGATGTCTTTGTGTTTCCGCCGATTTGGGAAGAACCGTTTGGGTTGCCGCCGATCGAAGCAATGGCAGCCGGAACGCCTGCGGTTGGAACACGCCTTGGGGGCGTCATGGAAACGATTGTGCATGGTGAAACCGGATTGCTGGTTGAGCCGAATAATCCGGCAGCGTTGGCAGATGCGATCGTACAGTTGCTAGAAAACGATGCCCTGCGCGAATTGATGGGACGCGCTGCTCGTCGGCATGTGTTCAATCACTTCACTTGGAATCGCATTGCCGATCGAGCGATGAGCTTGTACAACGAGCTTTTGAGCTAAGCCTCTCGCAGTTGTGTGACTGTAAGCATAAGTTGTCCAGAACTGTAAGCATAAGCTGTGCAAACCAACGTTTACAGCCTTTTTCGAAAGTGAGGTACATCCTGAATGGAAAAGGGGCTAGGAGCTGGGGACCAGAGCGTACCTCATGGGAATGGAAATCGCTATAAAACCCTAATTATAGAAAACGAGTTCCCAACTATAGAAAATGAGTTCGTCGAACCAAAGAAAAAACAAGAGGATATGAGGTGAGTCAAACGATTAAGCCATGTTTATCTAGCGATCGCGCCAACCGTGTCACAATGAAACCCATCATTAGCTGCAAGACAACAAAGTAGCGTTGTAGACCTGCTGATCAGCTTCGATCCCATGTTGTAAAGACGCTGTTATTCATGTCTTACAAGGGCGATGCGATCGCTAATTTGCTGATGGTGAATCTCTGCGCTAAGGTGAACTTAAGATTCATTTCAGGACAGTAGACCAATTTCAAAAGTACAAATGTTTGTCTATTCAGTTCAGTCGTTAAACTGAATAATTCTAATAGTTCGCCTCGGCAAATCATTTTCGTCTAGCCAAGCTAAACCAATAACTAGGCATTGCTCCTGCCTTCTCTAGTTTCAACGATCTACACGGTAGGATTACTTCTGCTTCCAGCGCTATCTGATGCAATACTCTGTTCACCCGCCCAATACCTTCATTAGTCAGTATAGCGACCAACTACTGCCAGAATGGTCTGCCCCAGTGCGCTCAATTATCGTGATCTTGCAACCTGCCAATCTAGAGCTGACCCATTGCACTCCAGAAGCCGAATATTGCAAGCACCAGCTCAGGCAACGCTTCCTAAAAATCGGATTAGAAATTATTCAGCATCTCAAGCAGTTAGGCTACTTGGCCGACGGGTTTGATCCTCAAACTGGGTTACCTCTGACTTCTCAAGCTGGACGAATGCGATTGGATGATGTAGCGGTGGTGCGATCGTCCCTCGGCTATTCAACCACTCAATTAGGCGCGTGTTCTACCGTCGTTCATCCCCTGTGGGGAAGCGCAGTCTACCCCTCGATCTTGATGTCTTCAGCAGACACTAAACTCGTTGAGTCCACGGTCAAGGCAGTAGCGGGTTTACTGGAGTGCCACCATTCTTTAAGCGGTTGAGGAAGTTTAACCCAATATAGCGTCATCACAACTGATGCTCCGGCCTGTCCTTGTCCAACAATTTCGACGCTGTAGGATGGGCTGCTACGAGTGGCAATATCGGGTATGAATCGTTTGCCAATCCGCCGCCAACTCGGTTCTTTGCTACGCCATTCAATTCGGCAACAAGGATAGGGCAAGGTTTCGCGATCGAACAATCGGCAGCAGGGGCCAATCACTCGGTAGCTGTAATGACAACCAGGGCTAAAAAAGATGTGTCCGTGGGAAAAAGGATGGGACATGAAATGGGCAAGAGACTAAACAGTAGAAATGACGTGTCCTCTCTATAGTAAAGAAAGAAAGAAAGAAAGAAGAAGTAAGGAAAAGGCGCTGATTCCCATTTGAATCAGCAACCCGACAGATTCTAAGTAGATGGGCGTAATCAAACAGCAGAAGAAGGTCTTCAGTTTAATTACGCCTCCCTACTTATTGGCGATCCATCTTGAAGTCATCAACTGCCTCAATGTGCCAATTCTTATCTGTGTAGGTGGGCAGATACATGCTGATGCCAAAGTCAACTCCAATGAGGAACCAAATCGCAGTTTCTCCGGTGCGACTGTTTTGCCACAGCAGATCGACGGAGCCGTCTTCGCTAAAGTCGCGGATGCTGTAGATGTCCCAAGCGGCATCGCCAACCGTAGGTAAGTAGTGAGCCTGCTGAAACTGAGTGTCATTCATTAACCAAACGGCGACTTCGCCTGTACTCTCATTGCGCCAGAGCAAATCAGGTTGACCATTGGCGTTAAAGTCGCCGACGCCTTTAATTCTCCACTCGTTGGAAACCGTTTGCAGCGGCACAGAGCGGTTAAACTGGAAGCCATCCATCAACCAAATGCCAGTCTCTCCAGTGCGACGATTGCGCCAGAGGAGATCAGGGCTGCGATCGCGGTTAAAGTCTTGTACGCCCTCAATCTCCCAGTCCAGATCAGCGACTCGCGGTAAATAAATACCCTCTGATATGAACACTCCATCCATCTTCCACAGTGCTACTTCTCCAGTGCGATGATTGCGCCACACCAGATCGAGGTTGCGATCGCCATTAAAGTCTGCCGTACCTTCGGCAACCCAAGCTGGATCACCGAATTGAACACCAAAGCCATTGGCGTAGCGTGCGCCGTTTTTCATTAACCAGAGTCCGGCTTCACCCGTTCGGACGTTGCGCCAGAGCAAATCGGCTTCTCCATCTCTAGTAAAGTCACCTGAGAGATCAATGACCCAGTTGGTGTCGCTTACGGTAGCCAGTGGAAGGTTCGATGAGAATAAACTTGAGTTGAGCTGCCAAATCATTGTCGCTCCAGTGGCGTTATTGTGCAGCAGAACCTCCTGCGTCCGGTTCTTATCAAAATCACCAACTAGAAAGCTATCCCAAAGGAGATCGTCTAGGCGGGGTAAGTATAGACCCGTTCCAACATTGGTGCGGTTCATGTACCACACTGCGTTTTGTCCGGTGAGGTAGTTGTGCCAGAGCAAATCGGGATTGAAATCACCGTTCAGATCCTTCGTTCGCTGAATCTCCCAACCTGAACCAGGCAGGGTTTTAATGAAAGACCCTTGCTCAAAGGCAAAGTTACGGGTTTGCCAGATAGCAGCTTGTTGGCTAACGTCGTTTTGCCATACGATGTCTAGGAACGTATCTCCTGTGAAGTCGGCAACGCCTTTTATTTTCCAAGCCAAATCCGCGATCGTCGGCAGGTAGTATCCAGCTTTAAATTGGGTGGTCTGGAGTTGCCAGATAGCAACTTCTCCGTTGCTTTCGTTGCGCCACAGGATGTCGGTGTCGCTATCGTTGTTAAAGTCACCAAACTGCTGCATTTTCCAAGACAGATCTAGCACGGATGGAAGATAAACCGAGCTACTGAGCGTGGTGCCGTTCATCAGCCAGATCGCGTTTTCTCCGGTTCGAGTGTTGCGCCAGATGATGTCTGCTTTGCGATCGCGGTTGAAATCTGCCGCTCCTTGAATTTTCCAGTCTGTTCCGGGCACGAGCGGGGGAATCGCATAGGTGATGGCTTGATTTCCCTCCATCAACCACAGCCCGACTGAGCTGGTGCGCTCGTTTTGCCAGATCAGGTCATCGTCACCGTCCCCATCTAGGTCAGCCGTCGCTTTAATGCGCCACCCTTCCTCGTCTACGGTCGGCAGATTACTTGAGCTTTCATAGGTTGTGTTATTGAGATACCAGATAGCATTCTCACCCGTGAGAGCATTGCGCCAAACAATATCTGTTTTGCTATCTCGATTGATTTGAGTGCTGGGACTGGTGTCGTCGTTTTCAATTGTCCCGTTAACTTCCTCTGAACCAGGAGCGATCGTCGCATTGCTGGGATTGCTGAGTTTGAACTGGAAGGTTTCGTTGGCTTCAGGACGAGTATCGCCTAAGACGTTAACAGTAACAGTCTTCTTCGTTTCGCCCGGATTGAAGGTGAGCCTGCCTGTGGTGGAGGTGTAGTCGTTGTTGGCGATCGTCGCTTGTCCATCAGCGGTAGTGTAGGACACCGTAACCGGCAAGGAACTTGCTTGGGACAGACTGACTTCAAACACAAACGGGGTAATGCCACTATTCCCCTCTTCTCGACTCGGCGTAGCGCTGACTTGCACTTGCGGCAACGAATCGTCATTTTGAATTGTGCCGGTGGCGACCAGCGTAGAGCTTGGAGACGGCAAAGTTGCGTTAGTTGGGTTGCTCAACTCGACGGTAAACGTCTCATCCGGCTCATATTGAGTGTCACCCGTCACCGGCACTGTGATGGTCTTCGATTGCTCAGACGGAGCGAAGGTTAAAGTGCCCGTGTTTCTCGTGTAGTCAGCGGCATCGGCGGTTCCTGGCTTCGTGTCATATTGAACGGTAATAGTTTCGCTACTAGGGTTGGAGAGGTCAACCTTAAAGGTAAACGGGGTTGTGGCACTATTACCTTCTGGTGCTGTGACATTCTGGATGCTAAAAGTTGGACGAAGATCATCAGCAAGAATGGTTCCAGTGCCTTGATTAGACACGGTGGATAGGGTCGCATTGCTGGGATTGCTGAGTTTGAGTTGGAAGGTTTCGTTGGGTTCGAAGCGAGTATCACCTAAGACATTGACGGTGACGGTCTTCTTCGTTTCACCCGGATTGAAAGTGAGCGTGCCTGTGGTGGAGGTGTAATCGTTGTTGGCGATCGTCGCTTGTCCATCAGCCGTCGTGTAGGACACCGTAACTGGTAAGGAACTTGCTTGAGACAAACTGACTTCAAATACAAACGGGGTGATGCCGCTGTTGCCTTCTGCCTGGCTAGGCGAAACACTGACTTGCACTTGCGGCAACGAATCGTCATTTTGAATTGTGCCTGTCGCAGCCAGCGTAGAGCTTGCAGACGGTAAGAGTGCGTTAGTTGGGTTGCTCAACTCGACGGTAAACGTCTCATCCAGCTCATATTGAGCGTCACCCGTCACCGGCACTGTAATGGTCTTCGATTGCTCCAACGGAGCGAAGGTTAGAGTGCCTGTGTTTCCCATGTAGTCGCTGATGTCAGCCGTTCCTGGCTTCGTGTCATATTGAACAGTGATGGTTTCACTACTGGGATTCGAGAGGTCAACCTTGAACGTAAATGGTGTTGTACCACTATTGCTGCCTTCTGGCACTGTGACATTCTGGATGCTAAAGGTTGGACGAAGATCATCAGCAAGAATGGTTCCAGTACCTTGATTGGATAGGGTCGCATTAGTAGGATTGCTAAGATTGAATTGGAAGGTTTCGTTGGCTTCAAAGCGAGTATCACCTAAGACATTGACGGTGACGGTCTTCTTCGTTTCACCCGGATTGAAGGTGAGCGTGCCTGTAGCGGAGGTGTAGTCGTTATCAGCAGTCGTGGCTTGTCCATCAGCGGTAGTGTAGGACACCGTAATCGGCAAGGAACTGGCTTGAGACAAACTGACTTCAAACACGAACGGGGCGATGCCGCTGTTGCCTTCTTGCTGACTCGGCGAAGCGCTGACTTGCACTTGCGGCAGCGGCTCATCATTCTGGATTGTGCCTGTTGCGCTTGAAGGCGGCAAAGTTGCGTTAGCTGGGTTGCTCAACTCGACGGTAAACGTCTCATCCGGCTCATATTGAGTGTCACCCGTCACCGGCACTGTGATGGTCTTCGATTGCTCAGACGGAGCGAAGGTTAAAGTGCCCGTGTTTCTCGTGTAGTCAGCGGCATCGGCGGTTCCTGGCTTCGTGTCATATTGAACGGTAATAGTTTCGCTACTAGGGTTGGAGAGGTCAACCTTAAAGGTAAAGGGTGTTGTGGCACTGTTGCCTTCTGGTGCTGTGACATTCTGGATGCTAAAAGTTGGGCGGAAATCATCAGCAAGAATGGTTCCAGTGCCTTGATTGGACACAGCGGATAGATCTGCATTTTTGGGGTCTTTGAGACCGATCGTAAAGGTTTCGGTGGGTTCAAACGTGCGATCGCCAACGACCTTCACCGTGATGAACTGCCGCAATGGATCACCAGGAAGAAAGGTCAGCTTTCCGGCTGCCCTCTGGTAGTCACTATCGAGCAGGCGAGCAGTGCCATCCAGCGTGTCGTAGTCAACCTCTACAGTGTCAGCAGTTGGATTCGACAGATCCACGGCAAAGACAAAATCTTTTAGTCCAGCATCACCTTCTGTGAGCGCGATCGCATTAATGCTGAGCGTTGGTTTTGCATCATCATTAGTGATTACGCCTTTGGCTTGACTTGCGATCGCCGAAAGTTGAGCATTGGTTGGATTGACTAGAGTGACATTCAGAATTTCGTTTGGCTCAAACTTGCTATCGCCATTTACAAGTACGGTAACGTCTTTTTCGGTTTCGTTTGGTGCAAACGTTAGCGTTGTGGTTGTTACTCCCGTGTAGTCCCCGTCATCTGTTTTGGCAGTGCCGTCGCTCGTTGCGTATTGGACTGTGACCGGAACGGTGGTCGCTTGAGAGAGTTTGACTTTGAATGTGAGTGGCGTTGTAGTTCCGGTGTTTCCTTCGTTGCTACTTGCATCATCAATGCTGATGGTCGGGAATGGAGGCTGATCGTCATTTTGAATGATGCCTTGAGCATCGGTTGCTCCTGCGGGTAACGTTGCCTTGACCGCGTTACTGAGTCTTAGCGTAAAGTCTTCATCTGGCTCAACGTCCGTGTCTCCCTTGGCTAAAACAGTGATTGTCTTTTTCTGATCACCTGGATTAAACGTGAGCGTGCCAGAAGCGGGAATGTAATCCACATCGGGCGTTGAGCTTCCGGGAATCGTAGTGTAATCGACAGTAATCGCGTCACTACTTGGATTCGAGAGAGCCACTTCAAAGGTAAACGGTGTTGTCTCACTATTTCCTTCATTTTGCGATTGGCGACCGCTTAGGGACAGAGTAGGCTGATTGTCATCGTTGGTCAGAACTCCATCCGCTTGGTTGACTGAGATATCGGCATTAACCACCGATTGATCGAGCAGTTTGACGATGAATTTCTCTGTCGGTTCAAACTTGACATCTCCCGTTGTTTGCACGGTAATGGTCTGTTCAAGGGAACCACCAGGGCTAAAGGTGAGCTGTCCTGTTGTGGCGATGTAATCCCCGTCTGCAACGGTTGCTGTATCGTCTTGCGTGGCGTAATCTACGGTGATCACCTCCGCGCTTTCGTTAGACAATGCAACGGTAAAGACATAATCTTGAGTACCGCTATTGCCTTCACCTTTAGTCACGCCACTAATGCCAAGAGTTGGTCTGCGATCGTCGTTTGTGATCGTTCCCGCCGCGATCGCACTTGCAATCGTCGCGTTGATTGGGCTGGTCAGCGTCACCTTAAAGTCTTCGTCGGGTTCTAACTTGGTATCACCATTTAGCAGAATGGTGATCTCTTTCAAGGTTTCTCCAGGGGCAAAGGTAATGCTCGCATTCGACACACTGGCGTAATCGTTGTCACTCGTTTTTGCTGAGCCGTCGCCCGTTGAGTAGGAAACAGTAATCGGATCGGTGCTGGCACTCGACAGGTTCACCTTAAACTTGAGAGCAGTTTGACCGGAATTGCCCTCATCAATACTGGCACCTAGAATGCTAATCGTTGGCGCAGCATCATCGTTCCGAATCAGTCCTTGAGCAGTATCTGTCTTTAGCGTTGCGCTACTGCTGACGTTGCTTAATTTGACGAGATAGGTTTCGTCAGGTTCTTGATCTGTGTCTCCTTTAACATTAACCGTAATGGCTTTTTTCGTTTCACCAGGGTTGAAGGTTAGTATGCCAGAGGCTGCTTCAAAATCATTATTCTCAAGAGTTGCATTTCCACTTGGAAGATTGCCATTCAAAGCATCATATTTAACCGTGATGATCTGAGCGCTAGGATTCGATAGTGAAACTTCAAATGTGTTGGCATTCGTCTCACCGATCGCACCTTCTAGCTGATTTTGAGTGATATTCGCGATCGCAATTTCCGGCGGTAGATCATCATTCTGAATCGTTGCAACGGCGCTCACTCCATTCGCATTTGCAAGGGTTGCATTCGTTGCGTTTGTCAGTTTAATCGAGAAGGTCTCATTCTCTTCTCGCTTGCGATCGCCTAAAACATCGACTGCGATCGTTTTCTCGGTTTCGCCTGGGTTGAAGGTCAGCGTTTGATCAATTTGAGCCGTGTAATCTTCTCCAGCTAATGCGGTTCCATTTTCGGTTGTGTAGTTGACAGTAATCGCTGTATCAGAAGGGTGAGAAAGCGAGATCAGAAAGTTAAACGGATTTGTTGTATCCCCTTCAACTTTATTAGGTGCAGTAATTTGAACGGTTGGATGCAAGTCGTCGTTTTTAATTGTTGCGATCGCGCTGCCTTGCTCAACCGAAATCGCTCCATTGGTCGGCTCGCTCAACACTAGTTTGAACTGCTCATCACTTTCAGACGTGCGATCGCCTTTTACTTTCACTACAACCGTTTGGGTTGTGGTGTTAGGTGCAAACGTCAGCGTATTTGTAAGCGTGTTTGTAATTGGCTCGTAGTCGTTATCAGAGGCTTTAGCCGTCAAATCTTCAGTGCTATATTTAACCGTAACCGTCTCGCCGCTCGGTTTGTCTAAACTGACGGTGAAGACATAATCGGTAGTCGTGCCTTCTGCTCCTTCGTCAATGGCGGTAGCAGCACTTACACTGATAACAGATCCTTGATCATCATTTTTGATCGTACCTATTGCCGTTGCAGTGGCGATCGACGCATTGCTACTGACATTACTTAGCGTGACTGTAAAGGTTTCATCTTGTTCAAATTTCGTATCTCCCGTTCCCGACACAGTGATGATCTTTGAGGTTTCTCCAGCCGCAAAGGTTAGCATTTGCGACGTCGTGGTGTAGTCATTGTCACTTGTGGTTGCGCTGCCATCGGCCGTGGCATAGGTTACCGTCACCGGATCACTGGTCGCATTCGAGAGTTTGACTTCAAACTGGTAGTCCGTTGTTGCTGTATCACCTTCACTAACGGTTGTGGGAGTGACATTTACGATCGAGAGGGTTGGCGGGTTGTCATCATCTAGAATCGTTGCGATCGCGGATGAATCGCTTCCTAACACCGCATTCATCGGCGTGTTAAGAGACACTCTAAACGTTTCATTCGGCTCTTTAGCCGTGTCTCCTTTTGCCGTAATACTCACCGTTTTGGACGTTTCACCAGCCGCAAATGTGACCGTTTGATTAAACGCCTCATAATCGCTGGGACTCGTCGCCGTAATGTCAGCTGTAGTGACTTGTACGCTGACCTCCTGGCTACTGGCCTGATCGAGATTTAGCGTAAAGACGTATGTTGTTCCTTCGCCTTCTAGCTGCTCCAGCGTCGTTGGGCTAATCGTTACTTTAGGCACTGCAACAGCCCGTGAATTTGAGAATTCAGACGTATTGCCCGTTGCATCGGTGATGGTCGCACTGATGAACTGTCCCGCCGCGATCGCTTGAGGATGGGTGTAGCTGACGATCGCTTTTCCGGTAGCGTCGGTGGTGATAGTCGTTGTGCCTAAGAAGGTTTGTCCTTCCCCAAAGCCAGAAGGATCAGCCGTTGTGTTGCTAAAAAATTCGACTTGGAAGGTCGAGTCTGCTGCGCCGTCAAACGTGCCGAAAATAGCGGTACTCGTGCTAGAAGGTTCTGCGATCGTCAGCACGGCTGTATTTTGTAACCCGTTTGCGCCTGAATCAGCGTCTCCAGCATCGTTCGGCGTTACCCCGTCTTTGCCTAAATCAATGCCTAAGCCACTGTTGAGGAAAATCGCATTTTTTTGAATCCGGTTTCCAATGGCATTTCCTTCAACTGTAATTCCCGAACCTTGATTGTTAGCAATCACATTTCCTATCGTGCCACCAATTATATTGTTACTAGAATTAATGCTAATTCCGTCTGAAGCATTTCCAAAACTACCGTTTCCAGCCGCATCCGTTCCAATACGGTTTCCTTCAATAGTATTGCTGCCTGTGCCCTCTAACCGAATTCCATTTTGCGAGAATCGATTAATAACCAATCCCTTAACGGTACTATCGCCTGATGTAATCGTTAATCCATTAGAGTTTTCTGCACCTGCACCGTTAAGTTCAACGATCGGAGTGTTCGTGTAACCCTCTTGAGTTGTGCCGTCGATGATCACAGCATCTGTGATGTCTGGGAGTGCAGATGCAAGAGAAATCGTTTTAACACCCGATCCTTCAATCTTGAAGCTAATAGTATCTTTGCCGCTAAAGGCGTTTGCGTTTAGAATCGCTTGCCGCAGTGACCCTTCTCCACTGTCGTTGATGCTAGTCACAACCGTATCATTCGCCTCGATCGTGACCGTGTCCGTATTGGCGGTGGTTGAAATTGAATAGGCTGGATCGACGGCTAATGTTAGCTTCACAAATTCGGCAGCTTCTGCCTGAATGTCATCTTGCGGAGTGAGCGTCAAGTTCACCGTTCCCACGCCATCCGGTAGAGTAATGATTAGATCACTACCCGTGATGGTAAACGAGCCAGCATCAATCGTCGGAGTAAAGTCTGCTCTTGCACCTACTGTTGCGGCGATCGTGGCGGTACTAGTCGCGTCGATTTTTAGCTTAATTGTGAGTGTACCCTCGGTGCGGCTACGGCGAATTTGATAGGTCGGATTTGCGAGTGCGCCCGATTCAGCAACGCTTTTGTTAGTGGCTGACAGACTTACTATGGTAGCTAGGGTTGAGCCAAACACGTCTGGTTTGCCGTTTAGATCAGAACCGGTTAAATTGCTCGCGTTACTTGCAAAGGCAAGGTAGCTTCCAGTGCTGTTGATGACTGGATTAAATGAGGCCCCGTTGCCGCCTGCTGTATCTGTGCGGCTGATCCAAGTTGTCGAAGCCGTTTTGGAGTCGCGAACAAAAATATCTTGAACTCCATTTGTGTCACCACTAACCAAATCAGTTGAGTAGCTGCTGAAGCCAATAAATCGACCGTCGCTGCTGATGACGGGATTGGAAGAACCAGTTCCAGATGAGCCAGTTGATCCATTGCTCGTGCCCGTTCCACTTGCTCCCGAAGAATTAATACTGACTAATTGAGTTGTGTTATCTTTGAAATTGCGAACGAAAACGTCTTCAGCATTGTTTGAGTCATTGTTAGTGAGATCGATAAAGGTGCTGCTAAATGCGACAAATTCACCGTTACCACTCACCATCGGGTTAAATGCGCCAAAGCGGTTGAGGGCGTCGCCTCCACCTGCGCTGTAAGTACCACTGGTATTTGCACTGACTAGCGTAGTTGTATTGGTATTGAGATTACGAATGAAGATGTCTAGTCCATTATTGCTATCTGTTCCTCCACCTAAGTTGCTTGCAACACTAGTAAAGGCGATGATCTTTCCATCATTACTGATACTAGCCACTGAAGAATCGCCATTGCCGATCGCGCCGCCACTGCTTTGACTGACCAGCGCGATCGCATTCGTTGAGCGATTCCACACAAAAATATCTTTCTTGTTGTTTGTATCGCCTCCAACTAAATTTGAAGCCGCACTGGTAAAGACAACATACTCACCATTACCATTAATCACCGGACTATCAGAGTCACCATTACCACCAGCATTACCACTCACAAGAGTAGTAGTATCAGTTGCACTATTCCAGATAAAAATATTTTTACCACTTGTAGTAACGTCTGTGAGGTTTGGAGCGCTACTAACAAATGCTACAAACAGCCCATCTGTACTTAGAACGGGACTGAGTGATGCTCCGTTGCCCGCAACACCCGCGATCGTATGACTAACCAACACCATTTTATTGGTTTTGCGATCGTACCAAAAGACATCGCTCACTGTATTGCTATCGTTAACGGTGATATTTGACGCAGTACTGCTAAAAACGATGTATTGACCATCAGCACTAATTTGCGGAGCGAAAGAGGCGGCATTTGCACTTGCGGTTCCCGTGTGATTGCGACTAATCAGCGTTGTCTCTCCCGTTTGCAGATCTCGCAAGAAAACATCTTCAGCCGCGTTTGTGTCATCTGCTGCCAATTCAGAGGCTTTGCTGGTAAACACAACATAGCGCCCGTCTGCACTGACCGAGCCAACATGAGTGTTAGAGTCGCCACTTCCAGTTTTAGAATTTCCGAGTGATCCTGTATTGCGACGGGTTGCTAGTACCGCACTGCCAAACGAGACGCCTGTAACGAACACATCTTCTAGGTTGTTGCTATCGTTGATAATCAGGTCAGTGGCAGCGCTGTTAAAGGTAACGAAACTACCATCTCCACTGATCACAGGAGCAACTTGAGTGGAAAGACCATTAATGGTGGTGCTACCCGATGCGTTGTTTCCCACAGTGCTAGCGGGAGTGGGAGTGCGGCTGATGAGATAGGTTGAAGGCGTTGCAGAAATGTCACGAACAAAAATATCTGGCTTGCCATTGGTATCGCCATTCACTAAATTCGTAGCGTTACTAATAAAGCTCACTCGCTTGCCGTTGTAGCTCAAGGTTGCAAAATCAGAGTCGCCGTCACCTGCTGTGCCTGCCGTGCTGCGGTTGACTAAAACTGTTGTGTTTAAGGTCAAATCCCGCAAGAAAACATCTTTCTTGGCGTTTGTGTCATCTCCCACTAGATCGTTAGCGGTACTAGTAAAGGCAACATAAGTACCCGTGTCGTTCATTACAGGTCTAAATGACCCGTCACCCGTAACAGAGTTAGGAGTTGTCCCACTTTGACCCGCACTATTAGCACTGACGAGTTGAATCGTTCCTTTAGTTGGATCGGTCGTTGAACGAGTCCAGACAAAAACATCGTTAAGACCATTCGTGTCGTTTGTGCCCAGCGGACTATTGCTTGTAAATGCAACGCGATCGCCACCTATACTAATCGAGGGCGTGCCGGAAACATTGCCGCCAGAGGTCAATCCTAGTAGGACGCTGTTATCGGTAGAGCCATCATCAGGGCGTTTCCACAAAAATACGTCTGGACTCTGAAATTTATCAGGATCATTCGCAATCAGGTTGCTTGAGGTGCTGGCGAAGGCGACATAGCCTCCATCACTGCTCAAGACCGCTGCACTGACTATTCCATCGCCAACATTTGTTCTGTTAAAATCGCGGCTGATCAACGTGACCTTGTTATCTGATTTAGTCCACAGGTAGGCGTCCCGTCGGGTATTTCCGTCCCGTGGGTCAAGATTCGTGGCTTGGCTGAGAAACGCGATCGCATCTCCAGTTGAACTAATAGTTTGATTAGAGGAAGTATTGTCTCCGCTCAATCCTGTGGTCGAACGGCTCACCAGCGTAGTGGCATTATTCTGTCGATCCCAAACAAAGATATTTTGCCGATTGAATGTATTTTGAATATTGCCGGATACAAGATTACTAGCATTACTGACAAACGTGACGAAATCTCCGTTACTGCTAATGATTGGGTTGATCGAATCACCTGTGGCGCTAAACGTGCTGCCTGCTTGATGACTAATTAGTTTGACAGACCCATCTGTGCGGTTAAATAGGAACACATCTGACTTCCCATTCGTGTCGTTGTCAACCAGATTGTTAGCACTGCTGGTAAAGACAACATACTGCCCATCCTGACTGGTGCTGCTTGCTCCACTGCTGCCACCTACACTGGCGCTAAACAGCGTGGGATTAGAAACCGAGATCAGATCAATGGGCAAAACGCCTTGATAAGCGGCTAACGTACCTGATCGGAGCGCGATCGGAGCCTCAATCTCTCCCGTATTCACTTCTAGCGTCCAGTCGCCGCCCAACTCTGCGTTTCCTGTCCAATTCGTTGAGGCAGCAATGTCCGCTCCGGTTAGTTGACCAAATTGATTAAGGAAGGCTTGCCCCTGTTGTCCCTGAGCAATATCGCACCCATACAGCAGAATATCTGCATCTTCTGTCAGCGCCTCTGACCAACTTTTGAATTGCGATGCGTAGTTGCTGAGTGTCTCCCCTGTTAACCAGGTGCTGCCCAGTTGAACCTTTCCCGCTTCTCCATGAGAAATGATATGCAGGCTAGAAATACCGCTTCGCCCCAAAAGGGTTTGAGTAATCTGCGCGATCGCTCCGCTAGCTTCCTCAGACGCGTTTTGTGCCGAATGAAGGACATGAACTTCGGTTCCTGCCTGCACGCCCGTGACTAACGATTGGTAGTCTTTCACCCCCGACTCGATGAAGAGGATAGAAGCCGGGGCGCTTCGCGCTAATCGGGTCTGAGGGGTTTGCAGGGGCGATGCAGTCGCTTCAAGGGTACGCTCAACGTCATCCGTACTTAGAACAAACGGCGATCGACTCCAGATAGATGACCCAGTAAGTTCCATGGGGCGTACTCCTCAGAAGGGGTGAGTTAGGGCAAAGACTAATGGTGAAAATTATTACCAAGTAGCCGTAGACATTTTGCCCAAAAAACTCATTTTTGCGTACGCTTTCGGATGAGGATACGTAAATTCTGCAATTAAGTAAGTAATAAATTCATAGATATTGTAAAAAACTTAAGAGAAATTACGGAAGAAATTTATTTGGTTCTAAAGCGTAGGTTCGGTAGAGTTTTACTTTGCACAAATAGTTTGTACAAAGCAACGCGACGTTGCTAAAGCTTAGGCTTACCTGAAATACTTCCAAACAGTCAAAATTTGGCTTTACAAAAATCTATTTGATATCATAATATAAAAACATTGACTGTTAGAACTCAAACTATTTAAGGCGTCAACCGACGCAGCGCATTTTTAGCCGTGATGGGTCAAAGTCAGCTAGATATGAGTGGCAAAGAAGCAGAACTTGATCCGGGCAATTGGCTTTGCCAAGCTCCGAACGATCGCTTAACGGCACATCATTTCGGTCAGCGGATTGCGGAAGTGACCGAGCGATATGTAGCAAATAGTTTAGTGGCAGCAGATTAGGTAGTGGATGAACGAGCTATCCGCTATCTCTACTACCTAATTCTTTTCCAAAGCGATTATTTCAAATCTAGCAATCCTTCTTCTTTAATCTTAGGATTGAACCGAATCTCAGATTGAACTCCTCGTTCTTTCAATTGAGCTAAAATCTCTGCCTCAACTCGTCTAGCAACATTTTTCAAGACTTTTCCTTGAGCCACTTCATCATGAATTGGATTTTGATAATTTGCCTGTTCTTCAGGCGTCATCAAGGCTTTTACCTGGATGGGTTGAGTCCAAGAAGTATCGTCACCCAAAGCTGAACCGTTTTCCTCAATCCAAGCCGCACGAATCTCTTCTAAAACTGCTCGACTCGGACGATCAACAGTCTTCACTTTGACCCAATAGCAGCGATCGAGCTGTCGGACTAAATGCTGCTTCAAACTTAGAGAAACATCTCGCGAAAAACCAACAAATTGCAGTGTTTTTGCCTGATCAAAAACAGCATATACGCCTACTTTTCCTTGAAATTGTTCGGGTAATTGACCTTCACTATTGAGATAAGGAACAAAGTCTAAACTTGCCAATGCTGGAATGTCTTGTGCAGTCATTTTGGAATTTCACGTTAAAAATTACTGATGAAAAGTTACTGATGAAATTTTCTATAAATCGCACATAATCGGCTTGGCTTCATGATGTTTGATTTGAACATGAAATTTGGCGGAACGTGGATGACGACATGCTCAGCCGATTCGTGAAATTTTTCAAATTCGGCAGGCATTCCCTTCGGAGTTGCTGTGCTGTAGGGAACAGGCTGAAACAGAAGTCCGGTGAATTCAACCCTATCGCCCTGCAACTCTTGCCCAATCTGTCCCAGAAACGCCTCGCTGTTTAGCAATTCAAACAGGGTGGCTTTCGCTTGAGGATCGAGGGAAAAACTTCCGTCAAACGCTTCGACGATCTTGAGTCCCATACTGCTTAAACCAATCTACAGCCTCTTTCGGATCGTATCCCGTTTTGGCACAGATAAGGCATGATAGTGTCCTATTGCCCTCGCTAGAGACCCGATATGACCCCTCTCAAAATTCCTGCCTGCGCTTGGACTCGCCCCATCGGACTGGGATGGGAAAAGCCTTACACCGTTCGCTATGCCAGCAACTTAGATGATGGAGCTTGGCACGGAATGCCGCTCGGTGGATTTGGGGCGGGTTGCATTGGGCGATCGCATGGGGGCGATTTTAATCTCTGGCACATCGACGGCGGTGAACATGTGTTTCAGTCAATGCCTGCCTGTCAATTCAGCGTGTTCGAGCAAGTTGGGGAGCAGACGCAAGCCTATGCGCTCTCGACGAACCCACCAGAAGGGACGTTGGAGCAGTGGAGATGGTATCCGGCAAGTCAGGCAGAAGCGACAACCGGAACCTATCATGCGCTTTATCCCCGCAGTTGGTTTGCCTATGAAAACGTGTTCAAAGTGACGCTAACCTGTGAGCAATTTTCACCGATCATTGCTGATAACTATCAAGAAACAAGTTATCCGGTTGCTGTGTTTCAGTGGAGGGCTCACAATCCGACCGATGCGCCCATAACGCTGAGCATCATGATGACCTGGCAAAATATGGTCGGGTGGTTTACCAATGCGAATAAGTCGCCGGAAATTAAGGTGAGAGATGATGGCAGCCCCGAATATAACTATCGACCTCGCATCGGGCAGAGTGCCGGAAATTTCAATCAACTGACCGGAAATGAGCAACAGCTTGCGATCGTTCTGCGTCAGCCTGAACTTGATCAACCTACCGAAGGAGATGGACAGTGGGCGATTGCAACGCCTCTCAATCCTTATTTGTACGACGTTTTCTACAACACTCGCTGGAATCCTACAGGGGACGGTTCTGAGGTATGGACACCCTTCTCTAACGATGGCTCATTGTCCGATACGGATGATGAAACTCCAGCGAGAGACGGAGAGCAAATTGGAGCCGCGATCGCAGTGCGGTTCACGCTAAAACCCGGACAGACGCTCACCGTTCCCTTTGTCCTCAGTTGGGATTTTCCAGTCACAGAATTTGCTCAAGGGGTGAACTATTTTCGTCGCTACACCGATTTTTTTGGGCGCAATGGGCAGAATGCCTGGTCGATCGCGCGAACGGCGTTAAAACATCATTCCACTTGGCAAGAAAAGATTGTGGCATGGCAACAGCCGATCTGCGATCGCAGCGATTTGCCTGACTGGTTCAAAATGGCGTTGATCAACGAGCTCTACGATTTGACCCAAGGCGGTACGCTGTGGAGCGCGGCAGATGAGCGCGATCCGGTCGGGCAGTTTGCCGTGTTAGAGTGCATCGACTATCGTTGGTACGAAAGCCTAGACGTAAGGCTATATGGCTCGTTCGGATTATTAATGCTGTGGTCAAAATTAGAGAAAGCCGTGATTCGAGCCTTTGCGCGGGCGATTCCCCAAAGCGACGATCGAGATCGCACCATTGGTTACTACTTAACCATTGGTGCGGAAAGTCCCCAAGCCATTCGCAAAGCCAGAGGCGCAACGCCACACGACTTAGGCGCACCGAATGAGCATGTCTGGGAAAAAACAAATTACACCAGTTATCAAGACTGTAACTTGTGGAAAGATCTCGGTTCTGATTTTGTTCTGCAAGTCTATCGAGATTACTTACTAACAGGCGCAACAGATGTTGAGTTTTTAGCGGACTGTTGGGATGCTGTTGTTCAAACGCTGCATTATCTTAAGCAATTCGATCACGATGGCGATGGCATTCCCGAAAACTCTGGAGCACCTGATCAAACCTTTGACGATTGGCGATTGCAGGGCGTCAGTGCCTATTGCGGAGGACTGTGGATCGCCGCTTTGGAGAGCGCGATCGCAATGGCTAAAATCCTCTCTCAAACCCATTACCCATCCGCTACATCTGCGACTAAATCCGCTGCCACCTTTGTCGCCTGGTTAACTCAATCCCGCGCTGTCTACGAAAAAAAACTTTGGAACGGACATTACTATCGCCTCGACAGCGAAAGCGGCTCTAACATCGTCATGGCAGACCAGCTCTGCGGACAATTCTATGCCCAACTCTTAGGCTTGCCGGATGTCGTCCTAAACGAGTCCAGCGACGATTCACCCAATCGCGCCCAAACCGCTCTCCACACCATCTACGACACCTGCTTTCTCAAATTCAACACCTACATCCAAACCCACTCCTCTACTCAAGAATCTCGCTTCCAAGCTCCCTCCTCGCAAAGCGAGTCGAAGCCTTCATCCCTCTCTTCCTCTCCCATCGGAGCCGCCAACGGTGTCCGCCCCGACGGTTCCCCCGAAAACCCCAACGCTACCCATCCCCTCGAAGTTTGGGTCGGCATTAACTTTGGACTCGCCGCCTTCCTTCTACAGTCCGGCATGACCTCTCAAGCGTGGACATTAACTGAAGCCGTTGTGCATCAGATCTACGAAAATGGGCTACAATTTCGCACACCCGAAGCCATTACTGCAACCGGAACCTTCCGCGCCGGACATTACCTCCGAGCAATGGCAATTTGGGCAATTTATGGAGTATTGACAAACTTTGAGAACGGGTCTGAAAGATAAGTTAAGGTCTGACCCAACCCCAGCACTTTAACGTTAGCGTGGGGAATATCCTCACCGATCTCACGTTAGAACTAGGCTAGATCGCCATCCGCCCCCAGAACGTCTACAGGAAACATGAAACGAGTCTCGCTAATTTTAGCTTTTGTGTTTGGATTAATATTGGTCATCGTGCCAGGATCAGTTGCTCAGTGGTCGTCTGCTCAAGAGCCACCTACCCGCGCCTTGGCGAAACAGCCGTCTGCCGTGGCTCAGCAATCTTTTCCGCCCCCGCCTCCGTCATCTGACCCCAAGCCCGCCAGTAAACCTGCAGACGATGGCGATAGCGAGAAAGGCCAAAAGCCATTTGATGAAGTCATTCAAGATACAACGTCATCAAAAGGACTATTTACCCTATATCAGAACAAAAAAACAGGTAAACTCTACGCCGAGATTAAGCCTAATCAACTGAATCAAAACTATCTCGCCGTCATGACGTTAGAGTCAGGAATTGGCGAGCGTGGCATCTACAGTGGATTGCCGATTGGCGATTTTCTATTTACGCTTCGTCGCGTTAACAACAGCATTCAATTTGTCGTTCCTAACATCAATTTTCGAGCAGAGCGCGGAACACCCATTCGTCGATCGGTGGATCGATCGTTTAGCGATTCAGTTTTAGAAGCGCTTCCCATTAGAAGTACTCATCCTCAGCGTAAAAGCATTTTAGTCGAACTGAATTCGCTTCTACTCGGTGATTTACCAGGGTTAATGCCTGTGGTGTCGTCAGCGCTGGAAGGATCCTACACGTTAGAGCAAAACACATCCTTTTTCGACAAGGTAAAAGCGTTTCCGTCTAATGTCGAGATTGAATCGGTGTACGGATTGTCAGGCAGCGGAAATGATTCAGAGCTTCCGAGCTACATCGCCGCGTTGCCCGATAGTCGTGCCTTTAGTCTGAAAGTGCGCTACAGCTTGTCAGCGTTGCCCGAAAATAATGGGTATCGTCCTCGGTTGGCCGACGATCGCGTGGGTTACTTTATTACCGCGTACCGAGACTACACCGATGATACACCGCGCCAATCGTTTGTGCGCTACATTAACCGTTGGCATTTGGAAAAACAAGATCCCGCCGCTCCATTGTCAAAACCGAAACAACCCATTACCTTTTGGATTGAGAATACCGTTCCACTAGAGTATCGCGATGCTGTTCGTGATGGTGTTCTCATGTGGAATCGCGCCTATGAGAAGATTGGATTTAAAGATGCGATCGCAGTCAAACAAATGCCCGATAACGCCGATTGGGATCCGGCTGACGTGCGCTACAACACGATTCGCTGGTTTAACTCAACCGACGCGATTTTTGCACTCGGGCCGTCGCGAGTCAATCCGCTCACGGGTGAAATTCTGGATGCTGATATTCTAGTTGCCGCCGATTTCACGCGATCGCTCAAAGAAGACTATCGCAGCATTGCAGAGCAAAACCAAATGCGAACGGCTCCGTTTGCCGCGCAACTGCTCGGCAAGGATAACGTGTGTAATTATGGAATGGCAGCCCGTTACTTAGAGCGTCAAGCGAAACCCAGCGAGAAGAAATCGTCGCCGCACCTCAGATTTGGCTCTAGTTTGGGCAACTATCAGGATCTGTGTTTTGGCATGGATGCGGCTAAACAATACGCGGTTGGCAACATGGCGCTGTCGCTGTTTCAAAATGTGTTGCCCAATGGCTCTGAAATGAAAGACTATGTGCAGCAATTTGTTCGCGAACTGATTGCTCACGAAATCGGACACACGCTGGGATTGCGCCACAACTTCCATGCGAGTTCAATGCTGGCTCCAGAAGAGTTAAACAATCCTGCGATCACCCGGCAGAAAGGATTAGTGGCGTCTGTGATGGACTACAATCCGGTGAATCTTGCGCCCCAAGGGACAAAACAAGGGGATTACTTCACTCAGCTAGTCGGTCCGTACGACGAATGGGCGATCGCATACGGCTACACGCCAACGGAGGCCAAAGTACCCGCAGCAGAAAAACGGGTTCTCGATGCGATCGCAAAGAAAGCGCCTCAACCGGAACTCTCGTACGCGACGGATGAAGATGTATTCTCATTTCTCGATCCGAAGGTCAACGCATTTGACATGAGCGGGGATTTGCTGACGTATTCGCAATGGCAAATGGAAAATGCTCGCAAAATGTGGGATCGGATCAACACGCGCTATCCCGGCGAAGGTCAAAGTTTTAATGAAGTTCGAGTGGCATTTAATGCTGTATTCGACTATTACTTTCAATATGCGACGTTCTTGGGAGAGTACGTTGGGGGGCAATTCTTCAATCGCTACAAATACGGAGACGCGAAAGGAAGATTACCGTTTGAGCCTGTGCCAATCGAGCAGCAGCGCCTCGCGCTTGCCACGTTACAGAAAAATGTGTTTAGTGAAGAACCGTTCCAGTTTTCGCCCGATTTGCTCAATAAGTTAGCGCCGTCTCGCTGGTCTCATTGGGGAACTCAACCCAGTGTGACCTTAGACTATCCGATTCATGACAACATTCTGTTTTTGCAGAGCATTGTTCTTTACGATCTGCTCTCTCCTCAGCGTCTTGCTCGTTTGCGGGATGCCGAACTGAAGACGCAGCCCGGTCAAGCCTTGACGATTCCTGACCTGTTTGACTCGCTACAAACCAGCATTTGGGGCGATGTGATCAAACCGAAAGACAATCTCAAACTATCGGGATTGCGTCGTGCATTGCAGCGGCAGTATATGAATGTATTAGTCGCAATGGTGTTACGCCAAGCGGATGCGCTGGAAGACGCAAGAACCGTCGCTCGGTATGAACTAAAGCAATTGCATCGTTCAATTGATGGGGCAATGCGAAAGGTGAATGATAAAGAAATCTACACGAAAGCGCATTTAGAAGAAGCCCGCGATCGCATTGCTAAAGCCCTAGACGCTCAACTGCAATCTCAGTAGAGAAGTGCTAGAAGTGCTAATTGTGTCAGTTGGATTTTATGCTTCAAGCTAACTGACACAATTAGCGATCGCGCTGTTCTTCCATGAGCGTGTTCATCAAAGCGATAACGAAGGTGCATCAGCTATGAATTCTCGGCTGGGGATGCAGCGTGGACAAAATCTCGCTTTCGGTTTGAGCCAAGGCTTCGAGGCGTTCCATCACGGCTGTGCGATCGCAATAAGTATCTGCCAGCGTCCAATATACGCCGTAATGTCGCGCTTCCGATGCCATCAACGCTCGATAAAATTTAGCTAACTCCAGATCAGGACAATGCTCGGCTAACAACCCCAACCGCTCGTGACTTCGAGCTTCAATGATCCCCGACACCAAAAGCGCATCCAACATTCGATCCGGCTCATCGCGGCGGATCTGCTTATTCAACGTTGCCCCGTAGGGAGGCGGAACGAGTGGCGCTAAAGGAATGCCTCGACACTCTAAAATTTGGTTGACTTGCTCAAAGTGCTGCAATTCTTCCTGCGCGATCGCCGTCAATGACCTCACTAACTTAGCGCTAGACGGGTAGCGGAATATCAGATTCAGCGCAACACCGGCCGCTTTGCGTTCACAGTGAGAATGATCGAGCAAAATCGTCTCTATGTTTGCTAGGGCTTGTTCTACCCAGGCAGACGAAGTAGGCTGTTGCAGAAAGCGGATAGTTGGCAAAGACGCCACAGAACTTTTACCCATGATTTGGTTAGCCTTTGCAATTCTAACGGCTTTTTTTGAGTCTTTGAAGGATGTTTCGAGTAAGAAAAGTCTGCAAACCATCGACGCTTACATTGTGGCGTGGATGGCAAATGTGTTTGCGATCGCGTTTTTAATACCGTTGCTATTCATTCTTGGCATTCCACCATTGAACCTTCAGTTTTGGATCGCATTACTGATTGGCGGCAGTCTCAATGTCGTTTCGTTTATTCTCTATCTCAAAGCAATTCAAATTGCAGATTTATCGATCACTGTCCCGTTGGTGACCTTGACGCCATTATTTCTCTTAATTACATCACCCCTGATTGTGGGAGAATCTGCCACGATCGCAGATGTGGTGGGCATCATTCTAATTGTGCTTGGGTCTTACATTCTGAACCTAAGAGAGCGCAAGAATGGCTACCTTGCGCCACTGAAAGCCATTTTGCTAAATCGAGGGAGTCGGCTGATGTTTGTCGTCGCGATCATTTGGAGCATTACCGCCACCTTTGACAAAGTAGGCGTGGTGAATTCTTCTCCGATCTGTTGGTCTACAGCGTTGTACTGTTTCTTAGCGGTAGGAATGTTTCCGATCATGTTGTACAAATCTCGTCAAAAGATGGGCCAAATTCTGCCAAATCTAACGCCGTTGGCTCTGATCGGAGCCTTTCATGCCTTGGGGATCACTTTTCAGATGAGCGCGATCGCATTTACATTAGTGACTCAAGTCATTGCCGTTAAACGTACCAGTGCCTTAATGAGTGTTGTGTTAGGTCATTTCCTGTTCAAAGAAAGAGGGCTGCGAGAGCGGCTTGCAGGGGCAACCATTATGGTACTAGGTGTCGTTGTAATCACCCTTTCTAAACAATTTCTTCCACATTAAGAAGAACTTTTAAACAATAGCTTCGTTAAGTTAAATTTTCCTTTAAGTTAAGCGATTCTTCTGGAAGTTCCGTCATAAATCAAGAAGATCAGAAAACATGCTGGGAAGGCATCGGTAGTTCCTCTATCTACTGATGGATTTGTATCAAAAATCATTAAGTATTCTTAATCGGTTTTTGAAAGTTAAATAACCGAGGCATGATCAACAGAGCGTTAAGAACATCGCTGATGCAGACCCGACTTCGATCGAAACGATACCGCCGCCGCACTCGGAGACTCTCCAACCCAGGCAGCACCTTTATCACCTTGACCTGTGCTTTTCTAACTTGTGTGACTCTGCTACCCAAACTCTGGGAACCGCAGGCGTCTACCCCACCTACCCCGTCTTATCAAGAGGCGGCTAAAGTGTTTCAAGATGAGCGATCGCAGTCTCTCCAGAAGCGGGCTCAACGACCTCAGAAACCCTCTCAGAGGTCTGAGCATCCTCAGTCCGTGCCCCTATCGTTTCAGGAGCCAAAAAAGGCTGAACAGCCTCGACCTGCAAACACACCCCGAAACTCTGTAGAGCCTGATCAGTCTGCTCTAGCACCACTGACAAAGCCAGCGGTAACGCGCCCTGTCACGCTAGAGCATCGCAAAATTGCGGGTATTCCGATCTACTTGATCAATATTGACCTCGCCGATCCGAATACCTTTATTAGCGTTGGGCTAGCGAATGCAGCGACTGAAGCTAACAGCGCGCGATCAACAAAAGGTGACGAAGCGTTTAACGCGATGGTGAAGCGCTACAAAGCGGCTGTGACAGCAAACGGAACCTTCTTTAGCATGGACGCTCAAAAGCGGGTCATGGGCAATTTGGTTTCGGGAGGACGGTTTCTGAAATATAGCCCGTGGGAGAATTACGGAACAACGCTAGGGCTACGACCGGGCAATCGTCCTGAAATGATTACAGCACGAGCAGAAGGTCAGCCCAAGTGGGAACAGCACTGGTTTTCCCTTACGGCAGGGCCACGATTGCTGAAACAAGGCGAACTGTCGATTAACCCGAAACAAGAAGGCTTTACCGATCGGGCTGTGATGGGCGTTGCCACACGATCGGCAATTGGCTTTTCAGAACATGGGAAGCGGCTGTTGCTCGTGACGTTCCATAAACCTGTTTCACTGCAAAAAGAAGCTGCCATCATGAAAACGCTTGGCTGCTATGAAGCCATGAATCTTGATGGAGGGACGTCGGTTGCATTGGCTCAAGGCGATCGCGTCCTTCAACCCGCTGGGCGCGACCTGACCAACGTGATCACGATCTATGACGCTCAGCATCCGGCTCCTGACTCACTTCAGCGATCGTGGGCAGCGTTTCAGAAGAACGATCAGGTGGCGCTAAGACAGGATAAATCATAAGGTGCATTAGCCTGCATTATTCATAAGGTGTAACCCAAGGGCACAAATTAGCCCGACTTGAGAATGCAATCGGAAAAACTGGGGAAAGAATTTGGACAGAAAGGAGTGAATGGCGTTGAGCTAAGTACAGGACAAAAATTGCAGAGTATCCACAAATTCATCCATTTTCTGTTCCAAGTTGAGCATGATATTTCGCAGATAGTCGAAACCATAACGGAAGAGGCTCTGTGCTCTGCGACCATGCTTTTGGATAGCCAGGGGTTTGAGTTGATGTAACCACTCACGGGTGAGGAAGACCCAGCACAAAGCAAGTGAGAGGAGAGCAAGCAGCTTACTAAGTCATTCAGCATCAGTTAAGTGAGTGGATTCTAGACAAAATCCACGATTTTTGAAAATGCCAAAGAGCGTTTCAATTCCTCAGTGCTTGGCATAATCGGAACTGGCAGATTGAGGGTGAGGGACACGTTGAGTCGCAACGACCAGTAAGGAACGATCTTCCAGACGCAAAGCAGAAATGTAGACCCACTGCCCTTAGAGTCGCCGTTTGTTGCGCAACACTTTGTGCTGTCTAGGTTGTAAATCTTGAAACACCACGCTGACCTTGAGTGTTTGCCTTCCGTGGGTGAGCATGTGGTTCCCACGAATACGAATGCGGAACGGCGCACGCAGGTCTTGGAGCAGGTAGCCTAACCAATCTTTGCCCACAAACTCTCGGTCGCTTGTCAGAGACGGGTATGGTTAGCCTAACCTGAATAATTTAATCAGGTAAACCCCCAGCTCTGCTGTAGGGTTGATTCTCTAGTGGGAGGAATGCAAGCTGGAAGGAATGTCACTTGGAATGAGTCATGGGAGTAGAAGCACTGATTGAGCAGTTAAAAACAATTCCCGACTGGAGACGAGGACGTAAAGTCTAATATCGGCGTTGCTGAATGAGAAGATGAATTAGCATGGAATCGGCACATCTCGAAAT
>NZ_JCACCM010000025.1:0-3720 GCF_059501405.1 Myxacorys sp. | reverse complement strand
ATCAACGTTGAACCAGTACGATTATTCTACATTCCGGTTAACCTGACATTACCCTCGCCAGATGTAATTTATCGGCACTATGCCGCTCGCAAACCGATGATTGAAATTCCAGAATTTTGACCTTAGAAAGGGGTCAAAACTCCTCGAAATTTACACCTAACTTTTCTGAAACGATGGCTCAGGCGGGATTTGAACCTGCGACCTTGGGCTTATGAGTCATGCGTACTAGAGAGAACGTACTCTCAGCATCAAGGCATCGCAATTAACTGTCCTCAAAGTGCTGAAAAAATTCTGTCAAGCCGTTCGTTCACGCGCTCCAATCGCTCTATAGCCTGCTTCGTAGTTTGGGAAAGCCCTCTGAGACAAGTCCAGTGTCCGTGGCGATCGCTCTAGCTCGAAGTGGAATACCTGTGTTTGAGGAAGAGGAAGAGCAAATGTTGCTTATCTTTTGTAGTATTTTCAATTCCATTCTAATGACGAAGTAGGCTATCCTTCGAAACTTGAAGCTGCTAAAATAGGCCCAAGTAAAAAGTCCGAACTTGAGATGTTAGTAGTAGTTTAACTGAAAAAACAGGAGCTCACATGCGTTTACGTAGAATTCAAGTTCCTGATTTTCGTGTTCTAAAGAATGTTAATATCGAGTTTGAAACAGATTTTGTTCCTCAAGTTTTTCCACTTGGCAGCCAAAATGGTGGTGGGAAAAGTACCCTTCTACAATTAGTTTTTAGCCTACTACATTGCTCTACTAAAGCTAATAGGGAAATCTTTGTTAAAAATATAATTGAAGGCTTTAAATTATTTGAAGAATCTGAAGCAAGGACTCTAGCAATAATCGACATCTTAGATAAGGATAGGACTTTTCAACTAGATTTTTTCGCGTGTAGTGACTCCTATCTCCATGAACTCTTAACCCAGGAAAGTCCAGATGGCTCCATTAATAATTCAGATTTCGTCGACTTTAGCTTCTCTACTCTTTCAGAAGTAGAAGTTGCCGAAAATAGATTTTCTAAGATAGAAGAAGAGCAATCTGTACTGAGAGAAGCTTCTAATGAATTGAAACTCATAGAATCTTTAGATGACTCTCGAGCACAAAAAAGAGAAGTTGATAGGATTTTCGGAAGATTGAAAAAATTTCGGTTGTTTCGATCAATTAGATTAGGAGAAGCATCTCAGCTTAAAACATTACAAGAGCAAATAAAGAGAAGCTTGCTGTTGTTGAAAAGTCGTTATCTTGAAGCCCGGGATGAAATCAAGCACCTGTCTGGGATTTCAAGTGAAATTTTGAATATTTTGGCAAGTAACAATCTTACATACATACTCAATTACTCGCCAGATGGCAGCCAAAGTGAAAATGCTGCTTTACTTTGCCGTATTCAAGGAGTAGATATAAAAGAAGCTAAATCATTATTGGATAGTTTTTCAAACAAAGTTTTTCTTGCCGCTCCTTCTACACAAATATTTCTTTTTCTTCCTAAAGAAGCTAGAAGGTTTATATTTAAGGACCAGAAAAATAGCTATCTATCTGCTGAAAGTTATTATTTTCACCTCCAGCAAGCAAAAGACGATCTGCCAGGTCTTTTCCCATATGATTTCTTGGCAGTTGACCTACTAGTCGATTCCTTCAAAACTGCTCGAGATAGAGATTTCAAGGAAGCTATTGAGAAAGGTGAGTATGGCAATCACTATAAAGATTTGTTGAATGGCTTAAATTTCATGCTTTTCAATAAACGGCTGAATGTCAAATCTGACCTCTCAGGAGTCACTCTTAAAATGGGTGAACATGATGAAGGAATAGAGATTTATCTTGAGGACTTAAGTCATGGTGAGCTGAAAAGGCTAAGTATTTACATGTGGCTCATACGTCAGAACATAGAAGATTCTATTGTTCTAATGGATGAAATTGAGATTGCCCTACATCCAGATTGGCAGTATAAGATTGTGTCAGAACTTATAAGATGGGCACCCACAAATCAATACATTTTAGCGACTCACTCGTATGAGCTGTGTCAAGCAGTTACGCCCGCTCATGTTAAAGAATTGGAGCCACGCCTTCTAAAGCAATTAGAACAACCAGCATGAGCCTTGATTTAGAACAAATAAGACAACACTGTAAAGTAATCCTCAATTCTCGTAGGATTTTCAATAAAATTGTTGTGCTGTGTGAAGGTGAGATTAAATCTCTACAAGGTAGACAATCACCACAGATGTATAGGCAGATGGAAAGAATGCCTGACTCTAATTTTTATAAAGCATCTATCCCAAGATGGTGGACGGAACGTCTTCCGCAGTTTTTCAATTGTGGAGATCGAAATGATGTATTGAATACATATTTTACTCTGCTAGAATTACACGAGGAAGGCATTGATTCCTATCTTAATCCAACAAAACTTTTTGCATTTGTGGACTTAGATATTCAACCAAAAAAGATCGAGCATAGTTATTTATTTTCTGATACAGAAGAAATTTTCTTCAACCTCTATAATAAGACAAAGACAAATGAGGTAAATGCCTGTCAACACCGAGTATGGGTTACAGGTTTGATTCACAAAGAAGCTTATTTTCTCGTACCCGGATTACAGTCAGTGTTTGATCAATTTTCTGTCCAAGCAGTTTATGGCGGAAGATCTCTCTTGCTGGAAGATATTTATCTTGTTATGGCTAGTGACATTAGCAGCGATGCTGATTTACAAAATAATTTTCAAAGAGTATGTGCTCGAATTAACTACTGTGCTGAATTGGATTTAACTGAAGCAACTAAGCTAGAAGATAGTTGGAAACTAGAATTTCAATCAACAGAAGATGCTACGAGAAAAGATGAATTGATTTTCAATTTGC
The DNA here is from genome assembly GCF_059501405.1 of Myxacorys sp. Taxonomy (NCBI): domain Bacteria; kingdom Bacillati; phylum Cyanobacteriota; class Cyanophyceae; order Leptolyngbyales; family Leptolyngbyaceae; genus Myxacorys; species Myxacorys sp. The sequence goes on along the minus strand of NZ_JCACCM010000025.1, from coordinate 885 downwards.
TAACTATAAGAAAGGCAAAGGGCTATTGGCATCAGATTGAGCCAAGCAGTGAATGGACACGATCGAGCTCCACTTTCAGGGAGCAGCTTTCGCTAGAGATAGGAAGATTTTATTCAGAACAGGTTGATATTGCACAGTATCATATCCCTTCGTTTTTTAAAGTTTTATATCAGTTTGTTTAGAAGGGACTTTGATCGGTTGAGTTCGTTTGCTGATGAAGTAGCGACGGCTAGAAGGTTGTCGTTTCGGTTCGCACGTCTCCTGCTGAATGAATTCTCGCAGTAGCAGAATAAACAAGACAAGAATAACTAAAATCATTGCGGCGACGAACAGCAGCACAATCTCAACGGTCATGGGTACTCTGTGCCAAACAACACTTTTAGCCCCTTAGCACCAATGCTGAGGGGCTTTCGTGATCGTTCCCGCGACCGTAGGGCATCATATCGGTGTTGATTTAAATCACATCGTGAACTATGACAGCAGTAGGAACCCGGCCCGCAGGCGTATCAACTCTTGAGCAAGATATCATCCGTCAGATCATGGCCTTTAAGGAGGCCAACCCTCAAACAAATTTCAGAGAAGAGGGCGATATTGTCTCAAAGGCTTGTCTATGGAATCTCAGAATTAATGATTTGGGCGAATATTACTTTGTAGGTAGAGTTTTAATCCCTACCACCCCATTGATTGATGCTGACCCAGTGAAGAAGCTTTTTATGCGTGCCAAGGAATATCCATCTGGATTGAGTGCTTATCCCGCTGGCTATGACTCCCTCTAAATTTGATTGATCTGCTTTCAATTTAGAGACTAGGGACGGTTTCCAATGGCATTTGTAATACCAAATCTCCAAAGATAGGCTACAGATGGTATAACTCAAGTGACGAGTT
>NZ_JCACCM010000024.1:0-60398 GCF_059501405.1 Myxacorys sp. | reverse complement strand
GTGAATTCACCGTCCTCACTAGCTTTCCAGCTTCTTAGTTTTGTCAGTCAAGCAGGAAGTCTATCTCATGTTGCTCTCTACTAAGCTATTGTTCTTCAAAACGAAGACTTGAAAAGATATCGATAACTCCATGCGATTGCTTACAGCAACCTTCTCCTCACTAGGCTGCACAGATGCCATAGCGGGGAAGCAAATCGTGCAACACAAATAACCGATGTGCTTGTAAGGCATCGTGAAAATATTTCCAATCGCTGGCGAGAAACTGTTCCCGGTAGGGAAACACTTCATCGCCGCGATCGCGTTCTCGCTCTGTGCCCAACGCCAAAAACTTCCACGATAATTTGCCCTTTGGAATATAGTCCACAACGGCACGACCAAAACTGAACTTACCATCTGCGATCGCAGCTAACCAGAGCCGATGTCGAATTTTTCGATCGGGATAGGTTAGCGTTTCAAAGAGTGTTGCAATCAGCTGTCGGTCTAGAGGAGGTAAACCGGGCACGATCGCATCCGGATTCTTCAATCGATAGCGCTGCATAGCTTGGCACATGTAATCTGCCGCTTCTAAAAAGTCCTTCGGGTTATCTCGCCAGATTTTTTCTCCTCGTCCATTGGTGTATCCCCATCGCAAATAGGGCTTATCGGGCTGGCTCAACACGGCTCCGTGTCCGAGCGGCATTGCCTCACTCATAAAATAGCCCGTCATTCGCTCCCTGAACTTGCAGTCGGGGACTCCCCATTCATCGACTAAACGAGTGGCTTCATTAACGCGATCGCGAATGCCTGCAAATCCTTGATGTGCCCACGTATCGGCATAAACGTGCATTGTGATGCCTAGGCGGTGCAACCCGTAAGGCGTATCTTGACGAAGAATGCATTCGCGCACCATCTGTTGAGCCACATCACTATTGGGACGACAAATGAGCTTATCGACAAATTTACCGTCTGGCTCTTTTCCCGCAGGCAAGCCGCCGTTACCGGGCAGAAAATGAAACGGAATCCAAACATAATGATTGGCAAGTTCTCGAAAGTTGCGGTAGTCCAACATTTTGTGCGCCGAACTGATGCGCTCAAACAATGCGCCATTATCAAACCTCACCAATCCACCGTTTACCGCATCGTCCACATACTGAGCGCAATATGCGATCGTACTAGCTTGCTGATGCTCAAATCCTGCAAGTCGTGCCACTGTGTAAGTCACGCCATGATGAAAATCGATCTGCATGTTGGCTCCTGTTCTCCCCCCCATGTCTATATACCTCAATCCGACAAGTCAGGCACTCTTGATTAGAAATTACGAATGATCAGGTAATTGCAGTACCCTGGAATATTGATCACCCACATTCCTAGAATCATGCGAGTCTTCGTACTGCTATTTAACGCCCGAACGGAAAACGAAGGAATTCACACGATTAGCGTTGGCGATCGTAACTTGGTGTTGATGTTTGAAGAGGAAGACGATGCGACGCGGTATGCGTTGCTGCTCGAAGCGCAAGATTTTCCTACTCCGGCGGTCGAAACGCTTGACCAAGAAGAAGTTGAGGATTTTTGCGAAGGGGCAGGCTATGACTGTTACTTAATTCCTCAAAACTTTGTGCCACAGAACGACTTCGAGCGCTTGCTATTAGCGCCTCCTGAGAAAAATTTAGATCAAGTCGATTGGTCAGCCGACGAAAAACCAGCTCCGCAAGCGGAAGAATCAGATATGTCGAATGCAGATTTGGATCGGATACGGCGACAGTTAGAAGGGCTGTTGTGAGAGATGAAAGAAGAACAGACATTGAGGTAGCACTACAGAACGCAGAATTATGACAACACCCGCTCATCCCTCCGATCAACGCGGACATTTGCTCACCGAACAAGTCAACCCTGAAAGCGCGAATCTCGATCAGCTTTCATCACTTGAAATTGTCGATGTGTTTAACCGGGAAGACGCCAAGACCATTAGCGCGATCAGATCCGTTCGCCATGAGTTGGCAGACGCGATCGATCGAACCGCTGAGAATCTTCGTCAGGGAGGACGGCTCTTTTATGTAGGCGCGGGCACAAGCGGGCGGTTGGGTGTATTAGATGCGGCTGAATGTCCTCCCACCTTCTGCACGCCACCAGAAATGGTGCAGGGAATCATTGCGGGTGGGTCGGAGGCATTAGTTCGCAGTTCAGAAGGATTGGAAGATCGATCGGACGATGGAGCGAGTGCGATCGCAGAGCGTAATATTACCTCGTTAGATATAGTGGTAGGCATTGCAGCGGGCGGGACTACGCCCTATGTGCATGGAGCCTTAGCCGAGGGCAAAAGACGCGGCGCGACGACAGTTTTTATCGCTTGCGTCCCGAAAGAACAGGTGGCAATCAATGTAGATATCGACATCCGGCTGTTAGTCGGACCTGAAGTGCTAGCAGGCTCAACGCGCCTAAAAGCAGGAACCGTGACCAAACTTGCCTTAAATATTCTGTCTACCGGAACAATGGTTCGCTTAGGCAAGGTGTATGGCAATCGCATGATCGATGTGGCAGTGACAAATACAAAACTCCACGATCGCGCCTTGAGAATCCTGTGCGATCTGACCGATTTGAGCCGGGAACAGGCAGACGACTTGTTAACCAAGAGTAATTTCTCGGTCAAACGCGCCTTGCTGATGCAGTGGACAGGGTTAAGTGTAGACGAGAGCGATCGCTTGTTAGCTCAGCATCAAGGAAACTTGCGGCACGCTAAACAGGCGCTGTAGCAATAGTTAGAGCATTAACTACTCTCGGTGTCCGTCGGGATAGGTAGTGAACGCATCGACGATCGCTCCATCTAACTCCGCACCAGACGCCCGAAATAATGTTGCACCCGATAGATTAGCGCCAGATAAGTTCGCTTGCCGTAGATCCACACGACTAAGATTAGCGCGACACAACTTTGCCTGTCTTAAATCTGCGCAGTAGAGATTAGCTCCGCTGAGATCAGCGTCTGATAAATCGGCTCCCTGCAAGTTGGCAAAACTTAAATCGGCTCTCACTAGCCGTCCACATTGAAGGTTGGCATTTAATAGATTGGCTTGATTGAGCCGGGCATTGCTCAACTCAATTTGCTGAAGCTGCGATCGCGGCATCGTTGCTTGACTAAGATTCGCGTAGGGTAAATAAGCTTTTTGCAAGGTGCTGTCGCTAAAATTAATCCCTTGTAACGATGCCTCAAATAGGTTTGCGTCATCTAAGCTTATTGTTTCAAAGTCTCGCTCTCCCTCAGCATATCGGGAAAACAGTTCCTGAATCTCTAACCTTTTCATTACGATCGCTAGACTAGACAGCTACAGTTCTTTGTAGAAATGTAAAAACAGAGGAGATACAGCTTCGTATTCCTTAACTTTTTTTAGGCTTTTATACTTATTACAATCATAGACAGAAGCCTGCGATTTCGATTAGCTGTATCTTGAATTACCTATCCTCCCCAAACTCATTATTTTTTAGTCCCCATTTTTTATGTCAATCGCACAGCACTATCACGAACGCACTAAGTACGACCCGAAAACGATCCACGCTAAAAGCCATGCCCTCAATTGGGAAGAACAACCGATCTTATTCAAAACCTACCCGGTAGGAACCTCATTTGACCTCAAGCCCGCTCTAGAAGACTCTTCTGTAGAGGCTGGATCGTGGTGGAAACGGCTCTCGAAGTTGCTCTACTGCACGTATGGTTTAACGGGAATGATTCCGACTTTAGGAGAACCGCACTACCTGCGATCGTCTCCCTCTGCTGGCGGCCTCTATCCCGCCGAACTTTACCTTATTTCTCGCGGTACTCCCCGCCTTCCGTCGGGGCTATACCACTACCAGTCCAAAACACACTCTCTGATCCATTTCTGGGAAAACGATGTTTGGACAGCGCTCCAATCTGCCTGCTTTTGGAATCCGGTTTTAGCCGGGACTCAGCTGGCGTTAGTCGCAACTGCCGTTTTCTTTCGCTCAGCATGGCGCTATCAGGATCGAGCATACCGCCGCATTTTTCTAGATACGGGACATTTGCTTGGAAATTTGGAACTGGCGTGTGCGGCAAATGATTACCGTCCCCACTTGATTGGTGGATTTGCTGATGAAGCGGTGAACCAATTGTTGTACCTCGACGCGGATCAAGAAGGCGCGATCGCAGTAGTTCCCTTGGCAGATCGATTAGAGATTGGGGAAAACCTTTCCCTCACCCGCACAGCACTCCCGGCTGCCACACAACGAGAGTTTCCTCATCTCGAAGATGGTCAGCTTCTGAACTACTTTCATCAAGCGACTCAAATTGAGTTTAATGCCAATACTAAAATTGATTGGGCATCCACCGATGCCACCGATGCCTCTGTAGTCGGCAGTGACGACTCTGACGAGACTACATCGCATCGCGCGGATAAATACAACATTCCGTTCTGTCTTAAAGTTCCAACCTTGACCTCACCTGTGGACTGGGACGCTAATCTCGACGGTTTAGAGCAGACCATGATTAATCGTCGATCGACTCGTGCTTATACTGGCGAACCCTTGACTCTGGACGAACTCAAAGCACTCCTCGATTTTACCTATCAGCCTCAACATTACATTGATCAAGATCTAGACGGTTCCCCTGATTATTTCGATCTAGAGTTGGTCGAGACTTTCGTTGCCGTTTCGGGTGTCACTGGGCTTGAAGAAGGCTGTTATTACTACGCTCCCAAGGCTCAAGAATTGCGCCAAATTCGCTTTAAAAACTTTCGCTCTGAACTGCATTATCTCTGTTTGGGGCAAGACTTGGGACGCGATGCGGCGGCAGTGATGTTTCATACCGCAGATTTAGAAAAAGCTGTTAGTAAGTATGGCGATCGCGCGTATCGTTATTTGCACATGGACGCTGGACACTTAGGACAGCGCTTAAATTTAGCGGCGGTTTATCTTGATCTGGGCGTGAGCGGTATTGGTGGCTTCTTCGATGATCAGGTGAATGAAGTGTTGGGTATTCCGTCTGACGAAGCGGTTCTCTACATCACAACCTTGGGACGACCGAGAAGATGATCGCAGAAAATTCTATTTCTATCGATATAGCTCGTTAAAACCAGTTCTATTTCTGCAACTCTATCTAAAGATATAGTTATTTCAATTCCTGCCATTTTGTGATTCGGATCACAGGGTTGTGTGATCCGAATCACTAAAGGTATCATTAACCACAGACATACTGTAGAAGACTCAACTTTAGCCGAGTCATCAACAGGGAACACACGACTGGCCGACAGATTTCTCGGGAAGACTGTCGGTTTTTTGTATCTGTGTACAGTGACTAATTAGTGACTAATTAAATGTCGTCGGTGACGAAGAGAATCTAATGAATTTTAGGGCACTCATTTTCCCTGTACTGCCAGATCGAGGATGAGCGATCGCAGTTTTGCGATACCGTTAGCTGCTTGGGCAATGGTGGCGAAATGTTCTAAAAACGTTTTGAAGTCCAACGTTCTGAAATCCAACGTTGTGAAACCCATTGTGCTTATCCATTGTGCTTATTTATCTCGTGCAGACCAAACACCCGATATTAACAGGAACATTCCCCCTGCAAAGATAGCGATCGCAAACCCTGCCGGAATTACATTCATCCAATCAATTGTTTCCATTAAATGTGCCTCTCTTCCTGATTTATCAATGAACAATCGATGAATGTCATCTAGTCCGTGACCTTTCCTCTCATGGCTTTAATCTGTCCGCGTTTGCTTTTACTATCGAGCCGCTTTCTCTGAGAGCTACGAGTTGGTTTACTGGGTCTACGGGGCTTGGGTAATACGATCGCACTTCTAATCAAGTCTTTTAGTCGTTGCAAGGCTTCTTCTCGGTTCTGCTCTTGGCTGCGGTGTTCTTGAGCCTTGATGACAATCACCCCTTCTTTCGTAATGCGCTGGTCGCTTAATGCTAACAGCCGCTCTTTGTAGCGATCGGGCAGTGAGGATGCTGCGATATCGAAGCGCAAGTGGATGGCGCTTGCTACTTTGTTTACGTTTTGCCCGCCTGCTCCTTGGGAGCGGATCGCACTCATCTCAATCTCATGCTCTGGGATACTCACGGTGTTAGAAATTTGCAGCATGGTTTATTTGTTCAACATAAGCAATGCACCGTTCTCAGAGATAGGTTGTTGCTAGTTCGTTGGATTGTGACAGTTCCAGCATAAAGTAGCAGGTTCATCGTTGGTTCCCTCTTGGGCTGCAATTGAGGAAGAATTGCTTGAGAAGTAAAAAGCTTGGCGATTCGACTTCAGAGGCTGGTCGTTGACGCTCAAAACGCGAAGGTTGGAGGAATTTGCTCGACGTTCCGGGTTCTGAACTTCATGTTTGAAGTAAAAAGCCTGAAATTCCGAGTTCAGAAGGCGGAGTTCCAGGTTCAGAAGGCGGAGTTCCGAGTTCAGAAGGTGGAGTTTCAGGTTCAGAAGGCGGAGTTCCAGGTTCGGAGGGCAAAGTTCCGGGTTCGGAGGGCAAAGTTCCAGGTTCAGAAGGCGGAGTATGAAGAGTTGAGCTTGAAAGTAGAAACTTTGAAGCTCACAAGCAAAATTTTTAGCGCAAGTAGAGGTTAGTTCAGTTCACAATCTTCCCTATATGAAAGTTCGGGCTAGTCGCTCACCTTGGCTGAAACGATTTAAATTCTGAGGTCGATCGTCTTTAGTGGCTCGATCGCGATGTTTTTAGTTGCGATCATCCGAAATTTCTGTGAGTAACAGTGAATTCTATGGAAACCATCTTCCGAATACTGCACTGGAAATCCTCACATGAACACCTACGAGCAAATCAAGAACTCGCAGTTCCTCCGTATTCTGTTCATTACATTTCTCATTCTGTTACTACAAATCCCGACGGTGATGCTCCAGAATTTGGTCAGCGATCGCCAGAATTTACGTCAAGAAGCGATCGCTGGCATCACCGGAAATTGGGGGCGATCACAGTCGATTCTTGGCCCCCGCCTCTACGTCCCCTACATCAAGCGCTTTCAAGCTGGGAAAGAAGAAAAAGCCGAAGTCAAATACGGCACATTCCTACCCGATGATTTGCAAATCACGGGCAATCTCGATTCAGATGTACGCTACCGAGGCATTTTTGAAGTTCCCGTCTATAGAACCAAGCTCGACATTCGCGGTCGCTTCGATCGTCCAGACTTCACCAGTTGGGGTACTCGCTCAGAAGACATCTTGTGGGATCGCGCCGAACTCAGTTTGCAAGTCTCCGATGCTCACGCGATTCAAAACCAGGCGGCGCTCAACTGGAATCAAAAATCTATTCCCTTCACCGCTGGGCAAAGCAAGTACGGCGACAGCGACCAAGGCATTCACGCAGTCTTAAAAGACCAGATGAAAGGAGAGACCTTTACCTTCTCTATTCCGCTCACAGTGAACGGCAGCGAGAAAATCGCCTTCGCCCCCTTTGGGAAAGTCACCAAAGTTAGCCTCGCCTCCAACTGGACAAACCCTAGTTTCCAAGGTGTCTGGTTGCCCGACCAGCGCGAAGTCAACCAAAAAGGATTCAATGCCACCTGGAATATTCCCTCTCTTGGCCGCAACTACCCGCAGCAATGGAATAACGAATCACCCACCAACCTGGGAATGATTCAAGCCTCGCTCTTTGGCGTCGATCTGATTTCGCCCGTTGATAATTACCGAATGAGCGATCGCAGCATCAAATACAACTTTCTATTCCTAGTGCTGACCTTTGCCGTGTTTTGGCTGTTTGAAACCGCGACTCGACTGCGCGTTCATCCATTGCAATATCTGCTCGTCGGTGTGGCAATGTCGATGTTTTATCTCCTGCAACTCGCCCTTTCTGAGCACTTAGGATTCAAAACCGCTTATCTTATTTCCACTGTTGCAGTCGTCGTCTTGATCACGGCATACTCGGTCGCCGTCCTTCGAGCCAGAAAACGAGGCGCGATCGTAGGCATTATGCAGATTGCGCTCTACAGCTATCTCTACATCGTGTTAGCCAATCAGGACTACTCATTACTCATGGGGTCGATCGGGCTATTTGTATTCTTAGCCATCATCATGTACTTCACTCGCCGCATGGATTGGTTAGAACCACCCACCCCCAGACGGCTAGAACCAACGACCCCAGGCGGAGCACCCTCTGAAATCGATTAGCATGAAGGAGCGCTGTGAAGTTGAAGCGATGCCTGAGCTGCAAAGGAGCGCCTCAACTTCTAATCTCTCCCCTCATCTTGAACCTCATCCATGGCTCCTGAACTGACTGTCCCCCAATCTGATCTTGAAACTTGCGCTCAGAAATTAGGACTGAATCAGATTCAGCGTCATCTCTTTATCTGTGCTGACCAAACAAAAGCAATTTGTTGCGACAAAGCAACTGGATTAGCCGCCTGGGACTATCTCAAAAAACGGCTCAAAGAATTGAAGCTCGACCAGCCCACTCCTAGTGGTTCGGCAGGCGACGCCCCTGCAAGCTGCATCTTCCGAACGAAAGCGAACTGTCTTCGCGTGTGTCAGCAAGGGCCGATTTTAGTCGTCTATCCCGATGGAGTTTGGTACCATTCTGTCACTCCAGAGGTGATCGAACGCATTATTCAAGAACATTTAATTGGCAATCAGATTGTCCACGAATATGTCTTTTTGACTCATCCACTCGCACCTATTTCAAGCAATTCTATAACCACATCAACCTCGTGATTTTTCTAACTAAAATTCAATTCTGATTTTTGTACTGTTGATAGAAGTAAATTTGCGCAGCATTCTATTTCAGTTACTCAAAGACCCATCAGCTAAACGCTGCCTCACCTTACTAACGACTCGATTTGAGCAAAAGATCATTTTCTGAATGCAGTACATTTTTTTGTCTGAGCGATTCTCTTACAGGAGTATAAATCATAGACCAAAGAAGTCTGATTGCTTGGCTGGTCGTATATAATGTCACGAGACCTATAGCCAAAATTCTGAATCTTTACTAATATCGGGAGCAATTTAGTTTTTAATGGTTACGAGATCGTCCACAATAACACGTGTCCATCTCTCGAAGTTGGCTTCAATTCCAATTCAATTTGTAAACGTTATTCAGATTCGGCAGAGCGAGTAGCACAGCATGAAGGAAACTAGCGCAGGGAATCACAGACGGTTGCTGCTGATTGACGACGATCCGAACCTTATTTTGCTAGTCAAAGACTATCTAGAGTTCCGTGGGTACGAAGTTGTCACCGCAGAAAATGGGCGTGAAGCCCTAGAGGTGTTGGAGAGTGAAACTCCAGACATGATCATCTGCGACGTGATGATGCCAGAAATGGATGGCTACCAACTCGTCAGCACGATTCGCCAAGATCCAAAAACCAGTTGGATTCCAGTCTTGTTTCTCTCCGCTAAGGGGCAAAGTCAAGATCGCGTTAAGGGATTAAACATCGGTGCAGATGTTTACATGGTCAAGCCGTTTGAGCCAGAAGAATTAGTGGCTCAGGTCGAATCCTCTCTGAAGCAAGCCTCTCGTCTGATTCAGCACAAGGATGCTAAGGGTGGTGAGAACGCGCCCAAAATTCAGGTGCCGTTCGATGTCGAACTGACGCCGACTGAGTTGCGCGTGGTTCAGTTTGTGGCGCGCGGCATGGCAAACCGGGAAATCGCTGAGGAACTCAACGTAAGTCAACGCACGATCGAGAGCCACGTGAGTAATATGTTGGGGAAAACCGGGTTACACAACCGCACCGAATTAGCGCGTTGGGCGATTGAAAACAGCATGGCGTGAGCTTGCCGAGCTAGACTGTCGATCTGAACTTTTTTAAGGTAGGGACGTTACCCATAACGTCCCTATGTTTGTTTTCAACGGGGGACTTGTTGCGCCACTTTCTGAACTTGTTCGTTGAAGTAATCCGTTCGATAATTTAACTGCTTTGAGACTTCTAACCCTTGTCTAAAGGCGGCTAACGCTTCTGGATACGCTTTTTGAGCAAGGCGGATTTGCCCAACCTGATCTAATGCATCCATTGCGCCGTAAGCGTTATAGGCTTGTTGTTCGGCTTGAGCAAGATAGTCATACACTTGCAGGGCTGAGTCCAAGCGATCGTTGGCTCGGTACAGCTTGCCTAGCTTTTGCAACGCATCGGTCGCATAGGCGACCTGAAGAAACGGCTGGGCTAACTCAAACGCTTCTCGGTACTGCTGTTCGGCAAGATCTAACCGACCGCTTGCCGCGTAGTTATCTGCAAGTTTAATCTTTAGGGCTGGAATGTACTGCGCCTGTTCATTTTGTTGATACAAATCGAGCAACTGCTGCTGATAGGTTGCCGCTTGCGCGGGTTGTTTAGCTTGTTCATGTACATAGGCAAGCTGAATCAGATTCACAAACACGCTTTGCTGATCGGTTCTGGCTTTTGCCAAGTTCAGCAACTCGGTGTACGTTGCGATCGCTTTCGGATAATCGAACCAACTGAGATGCAGTTGTCCAATCGTGGTTAACAGACTCGTCTCTTGAGGCACATCATTCGCGGCTCTCGCATCTGCCAGCATTGAGTTATACACCGTCACGGCTAGTCCTGGCGATCGCACTTGCTGATAGGCCGTTCCTAATGCCGATCGCAAGGCCGTTCGATTTGCGTCCTGCACGCCACCAGAGGAACTGGCTGATCCGGCCTGAACGGGTTTTTGTGCCTCGGTTTGAATTGCCTTGAGCCGATTGGTAATGACGCGCACTTCCTCAGACAGGTTTTGCTTCCAAGCTTGATCGCCCACTCGACCCAAAGCCGTTACTTCTTCTAAAAAGCCCAACGCTCGACGCAAGCGCAATTCTCGATTCCAGATCTCAAAAGCTGCGATCGGATCGTTCAATTGCAGCTTTTCGGTCGCCTGCACATTCAATGCATCCAACGCCTGATCTAATTGCTGCCGCTCTGCCTCGCTCAAGGGACGCTTTAGCCCTCCTGGCAGGAGCGGATCGGGCACCGTTAACTCCAGTGGACTGGGGGGAAATCGATCGGGCAGCGGTTTGGCTGGGGTTGTCGGTTGAGGAGAGGGCTGAACGGCTGGAGCCTGCGCCCCACACATAACTTGCCCTGCCACAACTGAACCTCCCACTAGCAGACTCACCCAGAACCATCGACCCGATATCTGACTCATCCTAACCACCATTTCTCTAAATTCCGTCGCTTTATACTCAGAACTGAACGTGCTGTTAAAAGTTTCAAATTTGCAATTTAGCCCATTATTTTGCTCTAAAGTTGGCTCTCAACCTAAAATTTCACTCTCAAAATATAGAGTTTCACTCTCAAAATATAGAGATGCTGGCTTCTTCTTATCGAAAAGCCCACCGTTCAGCTTAAGATTTTATCTGGATCACACTGGTTCAATTCTAAGCGAGGGCACTGTGAGAGTTTTAATCGTAGGAAACGGCGGGCGAGAACATGCCCTAGCTTGGAAGTTGTTGCAATCTCCGCAAGTTCAGCAGATTATCTGTGTACCGGGCAATGGTGGAACCGCCGCTCTAGAACGGTGCCGCAATCTGCCGTTGAACGTAGACGACTTTGAAGGAATCGCTCGCTTTGCGTTTGTCAATAATGTTGGATTGATTGTGGTGGGCCCGGAAGTTCCGCTTGCGATGGGGATTACAGACTATCTCCAAGCCAAAGAACTGAATGTGTTTGGTCCCACTCGCGAAGGCGCTCAGATTGAATCCAGCAAAGCCTGGGCAAAAGCCCTCATGGAAGATGCCGAAATTCCGACCGCTAAGGCCGCCGTGTTTGCAGACGAAGCGGCAGCGAAGGCTTACGTCCGCTCTGAGGGTGTCCCGATCGTCATTAAAGCCGATGGGTTGGCAGCAGGAAAAGGCGTCACGGTGGCTGAAACGGTGGAGAGTGCTGACAGCGCGATCGCAGCGTGCTTTCAGGGACAGTTTGGGAGCGCAGGCAGTCAAGTTGTGATCGAAGAATGCCTTAGCGGACAAGAAGTTTCGATTCTTGCCGTTACCGACGGTCTCACCATTCGTCCCCTCCTCCCCGCTCAAGACCATAAACGCATCGGTGAGGGAGATACGGGAGAGAATACCGGCGGCATGGGAGCTTATGCGCCTGCGCCCGTCGTCACCCCCCAACTGATGGAGCAAATTCAAAATCATGTATTAGAGCCTGCGATCGCGGCCTTGCGGAGCCGCAATATCGACTACCGTGGCGTCCTCTATGCGGGTCTGATGGTCACACCCGCAGGCGAACCGAAAGTGATTGAGTTTAACTGCCGCTTTGGAGATCCAGAAACGCAAGCAATTCTTCCGCTCCTCGACACGCCCCTGGAAAAGCTCTTGCTGGCTTGCGCCACCCAAACTCTAGAATCATTTCCTGCCATCGAATGGAAAGCGGGTGCATCTGCTTGTGTCGTGGTGGCGGCTGAAGGCTATCCTGGCAACTACCCGAAGAAACTAGAAATCACGGGCATCGATCAAGCCGAAACTGATGAAGTTGTTGTGTTTCATGCCGGAACCCAACTCCGAAACCAAAAACTAATCACCGATGGCGGGCGAGTGTTGGGAGTCACGGCGATCGGTGAAACCTTTGACCAAGCCATTGAACGGGCGTATGCGGCAGTTCAGTCGATTCACTTTGAGAGCATGTACTACCGCCGTGATATTGGGCATCGGGTCAGAACCGTTGGCTCTAGCTCAAATTAGCTTCTAAAATTAGCCTAAGATATAGGAAAATGAGCAGCGAACTCAGGTTCGGTGTGTCTTGATCCCCCATCTCTTAGAGCCTTGGTTTCTCTCATCAAAATGATTCGGGATATTCTCACTCGCTGGTGGGCAAGGTTTAGCCTTCAGACCAAACTGATGGCAGCCGCAACGCTGGTGGTGTCAATTATTATGAGCGGGTTGACGTTTTGGGCAGTCAACACCATTCAAGCGGATGCCCGTGCGAACGATACCCGCTTTGGTAGCGATTTAGGACTTTTGCTGGCAGCCAACGTTGCGCCGCTAGTCGGAGAGGACAATCGCACAGAGTTAGCCCGCTTTTCTCATCGGTTCTACAGCAGCACCTCCAGCGTGCGCTACATGCTCTATGCCGATGCCGATGGCAACATTTTTTTTGGCATTCCCTTTTCCGATTCGGAAGTTCAAAACTCGCTGACGATTCGGAGACGGATTCAGCTTCCAGAGAATTTTGCGGAACACTCGGATTTACCGATGGTGCGGCAGCACTTGACCCCCGATGGTGAAGTGACGGATGTGTTTGTGCCTCTGGTCTATGAAGGCAACTATCTCGGCGTTCTCGCGATCGGAACTAACCCCAATCCCACCGTAGCCGCATCATCCCATCTGACGCGAGATGTCACGGTTGCCGTGTTTGTTTCCATCTGGGTGATGGTCATTCTAGGGGCAGTGTTTAACGCGCTGCAAATCACGAAACCGATTCAAGAATTGGTGGTGGGCGTTCGCAATATTGCTAAAGGCAACTTCAAGCAGCGAGTCGATTTGCCCGTCGGGGCAGGGGTCGAACTGAGTGAACTAATTGCCAGTTTCAATGACATGGCAGAGCGGTTAGAGCGCTACGAAGAGCAAAACATCGAGGAATTGACCGCCGAGAAAGCCAAACTGGAGACACTGGTTTCTACGATCGCAGATGGAGCTATTCTGCTCGATACCAATCTTCAGATTGTTCTGGTCAATCCTACGGCCCGTCATATCTTTGGGTGGGACAACAAAGCGATCGAAGAAGAAAATGCCCTCTACTGCTTACCTGTTCCGGTTCAAATCGAACTGACTCGCCCACTCTACCAAATGGCAAAAGGCGAACTCCGCGAAGAGGCCGAATTTCGCATCACGCTAACCGAACCGAGCAATCGGACTCTGCGAATTCTGCTGAATGCAGTTGCTGATCCAGTGAGAGAGAATGTCAAAGGAGTGGCCGTCACCATTCAAGACATTACGCGCGAAGCAGAACTGAACGAAGCGAAAAGTCAGTTCATCAGCAATGTGTCTCACGAGTTACGGACGCCTCTTTTTAACATCAAATCGTTTATCGAAACCCTCCACGAGTACGGCGAGGAACTGAGCGAATCCGAAAAGCACGAATTTTTAGAAACCGCAAACCGAGAGACAGATCGACTGACTCGATTGGTGAACGATGTCCTCGATCTGTCGCGCCTAGAATCCTGCAAGATTTACACGTTTGAAGCTGTAGATTTGCTGCAACCGATCGAGCAGACCCTTCGCACATATCAACTGAATGCAAAAGACAAGGGAATTGAGTTGCTTCAGGACGTTCAGCCTGATTTACCTGCGGTATACGGCCACTACGATCTATTGCTTCAGGTCTTCACAAATCTCGTTGGCAATGCTTTGAAATTTACCGAAGCAGGCGGTAAAGTTGTGCTTCGAGCCTATGCTGTCGATCAGGCTGAAGGGAACATCAACCCACAAGTTCGAGTTGAAATTTCAGATACCGGCATTGGCATTGATGCAGTGGATCAAGAAGCGATTTTCGATCGCTTTTTCCGGGTAGAAAACCGTGTCCATACGTTGGAAGGAACTGGATTAGGGCTATCGATCGTGAAAAATATTATCGATCGTCACCGCAGTCAGGTTCGCTTAACGAGTGAAGTTGGCGTTGGTACCACGTTCTGGTTTGACCTGGCTGTTTTTGAAGAAAGACCCGTTGATGCGATTCATGCCAACTCCACTCATACAGTAGATGTTGAGGCCGCTACAATCAGCCCGGTTGTTTCCTAAACCCGATCAGTTCTCCTGAATTACCTGGATATTACTCGATCTTGACAACCCTTAATGTATTGTCAGCTTCTGAAGCATAGATTCAATACGATAGAAATAGGCAATGCCAAAAGACACTGCAAAAAGTCCCTTTCAAGTTTGAATTTACGATTGCTGACTTAATTTGGCTGTGATTGAGCAAATCTTTAAAACCTCCTGCTATGGGTACTGATCAGATCATTACGATTGAGGTGCTGTAGACAGCCAGTGATGCTGCGTTGTCAGTAGAAGACAAGCCATGAACGAAACATATTCGGCAGATTTCAATTTGTGGATTGACCAAACAGCGCAGCTATTACGAGAGCGCCGTTGGCATGAACTCGACATGACGCATTTAATCGAGGAGGTTGAGGACTTGGGCAAGAGTGAACGGCGGGGGATTGCCAGTCAACTCACTCGTCTTCTACTGCATTTGCTTAAGTGGCAATACCAACCGCAGCGTCGATCAGATAGCTGGCTAGATTCCATCACAGATGCTCGCACCCAAATTGAACTTGCGATCGCGGATAGTCCCAGCCTCAAGAACTATCCTACAAAGCAACTTGAAGAGAGTTACCAACGGGCACGCCGCCAAGCTGCTAAGCAGACTAGTATCGAGTCAGGGTTCCCAGAGGCGTGTCCCTATCCCCTAGAGTTAGTATTGGATGAAGATTGGTTGCCAGATAGCAACCATCGCCTTGGGTAGACGGGCGATGGCTATGTGCCTTATCTCGGTCTTTACGCTGCCGTTCAGCCTTGTGCTGCACCCCCTCGATTAAGCTGATTGCGGACACTGGTTTGAAGCCAGTGTCCGCAATCCTTGAGAGTTCGGCAGCGCAATCGCTAGGCATTGACGCTCTGATCAAGTCAGTCGTTCGAGAAACTGTAGATCGTTTGAGTTTCTAGCACATCGCAAATTGAGGATGGCTGTTGACTGAGCGAGAACGTTTGTCGATCGAGTTGCACCTGCAATCCGGTGAGCGGATCTGACCCTGAAGAGATGAGAAACTCTAGCTTGTCGATCGCTAAGCCAGAGATGATGTTGTCGAGAACTTGAGCGATCGCGCGGGTAAACGAACTGTTGGTGCGATACCACTCGACATTCTCGAACAGCATTTGCTCAAATCCTAGATTGAAAATCAGTGTCGCTGGCCCAAAGAGCGCTGCCGCTACGGGTCGCGTCTCTTCTTGCAACATCAAATCGTAGGTCTTGGCAACGAAGCGAAGTTTATCTAGCAACTCATAGCGCTCGGTCACAGACCCCAACTCGCAAGGCAAATGAATGGCTACCGTTGCCAGATAGGTTCTAAGAAAGAGATGCCCCAGCTTTTCGGCTTTAGTGGTGAGGTAGTTCACATTATGGGACGTTGCTTCGATCAGGAGGGGAACGCGATCGACCATCTCTAACCCGTAGCCCTTCAGCCCAGCAATTTTGCGCGGATTATTGGTCACTAATCGAATCTTCTGCACCCCCAAATCATTGAGAATCTGTGCGCCCACACCGTAGTCGCGCAAATCTGCTGGAAAGCCGAGCTTCTCGTTTGCCTCTACGGTATCGAGTCCCATATCTTGCAAAGAATACGCTTTCAGTTTGTTGACCAAACCAATTCCGCGCCCCTCCTGACGCAGATAAACCACTACACCCAAGCCCGCATTTTCAATCATTTTGAGGGCGGCTTGAAGCTGCATTCGGCAATCGCAGCGCAGCGACCCCAAGGCATCGCCCGTGAGGCATTCAGAGTGGACTCGCACCATCACAAGGTGTCCCTTAAAGTCTTCGGGGTTGCCTTTGACGATCGCAACATGCTCGGAGTTATCGAGGAGATTTCGATAGCCGTAGATCTGAAATTGCCCAAACTCAGAGGGCATATCTGCTACTGTTTCTCGGCACACAAAACGCTCGTGCTGGAGCCGATAGCTGATTAAGTCCGCAATACTAATGATCTTTAGGTTGTGCGTTTGCGAGTACTTAATCAGTTCGGGTAGCCGCGCCATCGAACCGTCGGGATTTTGAATCTCGCAAATCACTCCCGCCGGATAAAGCCCTGCCAAACGCGCCAAGTCAACCGCTGCTTCGGTGTGACCTGCCCGCTTTAGCACTCCCCCTTCTCTTGCTCGAATGGGGAACACATGACCCGGACGACGCAAATCATTGGGCTGACTCATCGGGTTGAGCGTGACTTGAATGGTTCGAGCGCGATCTTCAGCAGAAATACCCGTGGTGACGCCGACGGCAGGAGACGCATCGATACTCACGGTAAACGCCGTCTGATTGCTGTCAGTGTTTTCGCGCACCATTAATGGAATGTCGAGTTCATCCAAGCGATCGCCAGTCATCGCCAGACAGATCAGTCCTCTTGCTTGGACTGCCATGAAATTGATCATGTCGGGAGTGGCAAACTGCGCGGCACAGATCACATCTCCCTCGTTTTCTCGATTTTCATCGTCAACGACGACGATCGATCGTCCCGCTTTGAGGTCCATCAAAGCATCGCCGATCGAGTCAAAAGTAAACGGCTGGCTAAAGGGGGGTTGAGACGATTTAACAGAGAAGTTCAAGGCTACTACACCGTAAAGTTTCTTGAAGCAGGCGTATGTGACGATTATAATTGTTTCGACTTTGGAGACTTAATTTATCACTGAATTGTAATTCTTTGGCGTGGAGAGCTAGGAGTAGAGCAAGCGTTTGCTGAGACGTTGCCACTAGAATTCCGTCGCTAGCGTGCCAGTCAATTCTAAGTTTCTAGTCTTTGCGTACTTTGATTCTCAAGCGCGTTGTGAAGCTAGATCGCTACCCTTCTGTGTTCTTATACTAGCGGACTGACGGCTTTATGTTGAGAGGCAGTTAAATTAGGCTTCAAGCTAAAAATCTGCTTTGACAATTGCGGGTTCAGCATTACAATGCAGCAGAATAGCGATTCCACGTCGTAAGGGTCGAGAAACATGGGTGATGTAGGGCGTATACCCGTCGGTGTGATTGGGGCATCCGGCTACGGCGGGGTGCAGTTAGTCCAGTTGTTGATGGATCACCCACAGCTAGAGTTAGCCTATTTAGGCGGTGACGCGAGTGCAGGACGAGAGTTTTCAAACCTCTACCCGCATTTATTTCATCATATTCATCAGACGATCGAACCCATTGACCTAGAGCAAATTGCTGAGCGGTGTGAGGTCGTGTTTCTCTCACTGCCAACGGGGCTTGCGTGCAAAATGGCTCCTCAGCTTCTAGAGAAAGGCTGCAAAGTGCTAGACCTTTCAGCAGACTACCGCTTCTCTGATTTGAGCGTGTATCGCCATTGGTATCGGATTGAACGAACGGATCATGATGTCGCAGAAACGGCGGTTTATGGCTTGCCCGAGTTGTATCGCGATCGCATCTCTGACGCTCAGTTAGTCGGTTGTCCTGGCTCTTACCCGACCGCGAGTTTGCTGGCGCTCTCGCCGTTGCTCAAACAAGGCTTAATCATTCCAGAAACGGCCATTATTGATGCCAAAGCCGGGGCCTCTAGCGGCGGTCGTCAACCCAAGGTGGAATTGCTTCTGGCAGAAGCAGACAATTCTCTCGGCGCTTATAATGTGACACGCCATCATCACACGCCAGAGATCGAGCAAGTCTGTAGTGATCTCGCGGGGCATGAAGTGTTGGTGCAGTTTACGCCGCATTTAGTGCCGATGGTGCGTGGAATTCTTGCCACGGTTTATGCAACCTTGCGAGACCCAGGACTGGTGCGAGAAGATTTGCTCACGATCTACACAGCGTTCTACCGCTCTTCTCCGTGGGTAAAGCTATTGCCTAGCGGGGTGTACCCTAAAACAAAGTGGGCGAACGGCACGAACCTTTGCTACATCGGCATTGAGGTTGATCCGCGAACGGCGCGGGTGATTGTGATGGCGACGATCGACAATTTGCTGAAGGGTCAGGCTGGACAAGCGATTCAATGTCTGAATCTAATGATGGGATGGGATGAAACGTTGGGGTTACCCAAGCTAAGTTTCTATCCCTAAACCATCAACGACGCTCTTGTCGGAATAAGTGAGAGTGGTCGGGGTTGTAGAGGCGCGATCGTGGCGCGAGCTTTCCTTGGAATTGTCCTTCATCGCGATTGCCGTTCTCAAATCGATACTCTGCTGGCACAGTCGGAGCCGCTAAAGCTGGACTAATCACGTACATCGTGGTGCGAATCAAGTCCTCGTTCCGAGTCACCTCTGCCATCTGATGAAGCGGCACTAACCAGATCTTCTCATCCGACCAGCCGAGTCGAAAACAGATGGCTACCGGCGTATCTGCCGCATAGTGCTGCATCAGTTTGGCTTGCGACGCTTCCACATGTCGGGCACTTAGATACAGACACAAACTTGCT
Organism: Myxacorys sp.; assembly: GCF_059501405.1. Classification (NCBI taxonomy): domain Bacteria; kingdom Bacillati; phylum Cyanobacteriota; class Cyanophyceae; order Leptolyngbyales; family Leptolyngbyaceae; genus Myxacorys; species Myxacorys sp. The sequence goes on along the minus strand of NZ_JCACCM010000024.1, from coordinate 41,353 downwards.
TGATGGGCCGCGAGAGAGGCGAGTTCTTCAGGCTCGGGAACCTGAGTGCGTCCACTGATGCGGGTCAAAATAATGGACTGCACGAGTCCCGGAACCGTTAGTTCTACTCGTAGTCGAGCTGAGGCCAGCTGAAACGCGCTAATGCCAGGAATCACTTCAAACGGTAGGTCAGCTTCTAGGAGAGCTTGCATTTGTTCTTGCACTGCCCCATAGAGACAAGGATCGCCAGAGTGAAGCCGGATGACTGATTTTCCCGATCGCACTCGATCCATCATGATCGGCAAAATATCTTCTAGCGTTTTGTTTGCCGTCCCAATACGTTCAGCGTCCGATCGCACGCTTTGCAGAATCTGTTTGGGCACTAGCGAATCGGCAAATAAAATCACGTCGGCCTGGCTCAATAATCGCTGAGCTTTAATCGTCAGAAGTTCTGGATCGCCAGGACCTGCGCCGACAATATACACACCGGGCTTCAACCGATTCAACACTTCGCCATTATTATTTGTCATACGTACCATCGTGTGGAGTAGCAAACCTTGCTTTTTTGCTGTTATTCTTTCCGGATTTCTACCAGTGTGCGGGAAGAATAGAGTGGTAGATGCACCCTGACTTAAACCCTAGAGCAATGCTCTAGGGTTATTTCTTAGAGGTAAAAGACATTACCGAGAGAATCCGCGCTCAGAAGGAACGACATCGGGCAGCGGGCGACGCAACCGATAGAGCCAGATTAGCCCCAATGTGCCGAATGCGATCGCGCCCAAGCTCACCAACTGAGCTATTTTCAACCCGCCCAGCATCAAACTGTCGGTGCGTAAGCCTTCAATCCAAAACCGACCCGAACTGTAGCCAATTAGATAGACCAACGCCAGCGTTCCAACCTTCAGGCGAGGTTTCCCATTGAGATCCCGAATAAACAGCGTAATGAGTCCTGCAAATACCATGAGATCCCAAAGGGATTCATAGAGAAACGTAGGATGATAGTATTGCGCGTCAAGTCCAGGAGGACGGCGCTCAGGGGGAATATACAATTTCCAGGGTAAATCAGTTGGATCGCCAAACGCTTCGGAGTTGAAGAAATTGCCCCATCGCCCGATCGCCTGTCCCAAAATCAGCGAGGGAGCCACCAGATCGGCAAGTTGCCAAAACGCCACCTGCTTCAACCGGGCAAAAATTAAGGCCGCAATAATGCCTCCTAAAATGGCACCATGAATGGCAATGCCACCTTCCCAAATGGCAATAATTTTGCTGGGGTTAGCGGCATACTCCTGCCACTGAAACAACACATAGTAGAGCCTAGCGCTCGGAATGGCAGCCAAGACTAGCCAAACCGCCAAATCGCTCAGCACCTCTGGATCAACCTGCCGCTTGGCAGCCAGCCGTTGAGATAACGTAACGCCAATCAGCACAGCGGACGCAATCAGCAAGCCATACCAACGAATTACTAAAGGTCCCCATTCAACCAAAATTGAACCGGGGGATCTAAATTCAAATGCCAGAACAGAATCAGAAAGCATGAGTGACTTGTCTTGGGAGTAATGCTCTAGACTAATCGCTTGAGCATAGCTACCTTAACATCTCTGTCCTCTCAAATTCCCATCAACTCACTCCTGCCAAGCGTTGTGACTTTTGACTCAACCCCCTGCTAGGACTTGCGAAGCACAGCCTATCTCCGGTTTGGCTCAATCATAATCGTTCCGATCGAGACAGTCTGGTGCAAATTCATCGGCAAGCAAATTGTAAATTGACTGCCTTCACCTTCAATAGACTGCATTTTCACCGTTCCAGAGTGTAATTCAGCCAACTTACGCGTCAGGGCTAATCCCAGTCCAGTTCCTTCATGGCGGCGAGAGAGCGACCCATCGATCTGCTGAAAGGGTTGGAACAGAAGATGCTGCTTATCGTGAGGAATGCCAATTCCAGTATCCCAAACTGTTAGGTGCAAGCCCTCCTCATGCATCCTCACATCTAGGCCAATTTCTCCTCCATCTTCAGAGAATTTAATGGCGTTTGACAGTAAATTGAGCAGCATTTGCCGAACCCGCAATTCATCTGCCATCAAAGGTTCTAAATTAGGTTGAATCGAGTAGTTAACTGTCAAATCTCGTATCTTGGCTTGTTCATCAATGATCGCGATCGTGCTTTCGCACAACTCGCTCACAACTAGGGGAGCAATGTCTAACCGCAGCTGCCCGGCTTCCACCTTGGACAGATCCAACACGTCGTTGATTAGGCCCAGCAAATGCTGACCGCTCTGATTAATCTGATGAATATAAAGTTGCTGTTTGGGATTGAGATCGCCAAAAATTTGTTTTTGAAGAATCGAAGAGAACCCCAAAATCGAGGTCAAGGGAGTGCGGAGTTCGTGGGACATGTTTGCCAAAAAGTCAGACTTGAGCCGACTCGCCCGTTCTAACTCTAAATTCTTAGCCGCTAGTTCCGCTTCATCATTTTTCTGCTGCGTGATATCACGGGTAATGATTGAAACAGCCGTTGCTCTATTTTTTTCGTCTAAAATTGGTCCGACCGACACCAACGCTGGAAACGTATCGCCGTTTCGGCGGTTGCACGTCACTTCACCACTCCAGCCCTCGGCAATTCCTCCAGAGGTTCGCACCGCGATCGCTTGTTCGATCAGCCACTCGGTTTGCTTTCGCTCTGGAAAGAAAACCGCCGCATGAGCGCCCAATAGCATTTCTGGCTGCCAACTAAAAATTCGACCCGTGGCAGAATTAGCATAGAGAATTTTGCCGTCTAGATCGGTGATGGTGGTGCTGTCGTAGGCAGATTCTACTGCCCGCGAAAACATCTTTAATTCCTGCTCAATGTATTTGCGCTCCGTTACATCTCGACCAATGCCCATGCCGCCAATCAATTCATTATCACGGTACAGAAGCCGTCCGTTGACTTCAAGATAAAGCTCAGACCCTTCTGACGATTGCACAACGAACTCAAAATCGCGCAGTTCCCCGGTCTGGATTAGACTACTGAAGGCTTGCGCTGTTTTTTCTCGGTACGGAGGAGAGACAAACTCTAAGTAAGAACGCCCTAGCACTTCACTAGAGGAGCAGCCCAGCAACTTGAGTCCGTAGGAATTCATGTAGGTCACTGCGCCCTCTAAATCGAGGGTATAGACCATATCATTGGCGGATTCGACGTAGGCTCGAAAAAGCTCTTCCGATTGGCGCAAGCTAATTTCAACTGAACCGATCCGAAGCAATTGTTCGTGCATTTGTTGAGTAGACATCGTAACAGGTCAACCAGCCTGGTCAGCGATAAAGGACAAAAGCGAAATGATCGTCCAGCGCGTGAGGGGATGGTATTCTCCAGCGCTTGAGCCACTCCGTGTCAACGAGAACACATTCAAGGTTGTAGGCGTATTTAATAAAGCAGGATTTTGAATTTACCGAAATGCTTTAGCCGTAGATTCAAATTCGCATCTCATCCTTTTTATTGCCTTGAACTAAGTTTCTAGGCATTAACACCCTGAGTAAATTCACTTCTTAAATTATTCCGCTTTGAAACTCATCTCAGTCTCTACTAGGATAGCTAGATCGGAAGCGGGGATTTCACGGATTATGCTCAAAACAGACTAAAAAGTTTTCTAAAAAGAAGTAAGTGATTTCACAAGTACCAATGTATAAATCACGAATTTTTTAGATAAAGCTATCCGTATCCACCGAAAGCGCTAATATAGAGGATTGCACAGAAAGACATTGCCTTCACAGGTGAATACAATTTCAGCAGGGTTTTCTTAGTTGTGATTCAGCAGTTAGCGTCGATAGACTCCGTAGAGCAAGTCTCAGAGGTTCCCTTGCTGGGTGCATCGCTCGCCCAGTTAACCAAGTGGGTTGAGCAGTATGGGCAACCTGCGTATCGGGGCAAGCAACTCCACCAATGGATTTATCAGAAGGGAGCGCGATCGCTCCTTGACATCTCGGTATTTCCAAAACAATGGCGAGCGGAGTTAGCCACCTTTCCGATCGGGCGATCGCAGATCCACTATCAAGCAAAGGCTTTAGATGGCACGATCAAGCTTTTACTAAAATTAACAGACGGACAGATCGTTGAAACTGTTGGCATTCCGACGGAGAAGCGACTGACGGTTTGCGTCTCCTCGCAGGTGGGCTGTCCAATGGCGTGCGACTTCTGCGCGACGGGCAAAGGTGGCTTCAAGCGCAACCTAGAGCGGCACGAAATTGTTGATCAGGTGCTAACGGTTCAAGAAGTGTTTGGACAGCGCGTGTCGAACGTGGTGTTTATGGGCATGGGAGAGCCGTTGTTAAATACGGAGAACGTGTTGGAGGCCGTGCGATCGCTGAACGAAGATATTGGCATCGGACAACGACTCATCACCATTTCTACCGTCGGCATTCCCGGTCGCATCCGTAAATTAGCGGAGCATCACTTGCAATCCACCCTAGCAGTGAGCCTACATGCGTCGAATCAATCCCTGCGAGAACAACTCATTCCTAGCGCTCGGCAGTATCCGTTAGACGCATTGCTCGATGAGTGCCGCGACTATGTCAAAATCACAGGGCGGCGAGTCACGTTTGAATATATTGTGCTGGCGGGCGTGAATGATGGGATGGAACAGGCCATCGAGCTGGCTGAGCATCTGCGCGGATTTCAAAGCCACGTCAATTTGATTCCCTACAATCCGATCAGCGAAGCTGACTATCAGCGCCCCGATCAGCGTCGCCTTCAATCGTTTATGGATGCTTTGAAAGCGCGACACGTAGCGGTCAGCGTGCGGCGATCGCGGGGGCTAGAAGCCGATGCCGCTTGCGGTCAATTGCGGGCATCCTACGCTAATAAAGTATAAATTCTGAACGTTTGCAGATTGGCGCGAGCAGGTTACCCCGCGCCAATTGTGCTACAAGATTTGAGCAGATTCGTAGAGTTTTCTGACGATCGCTTTGATTTTTGTGCCATATTCTGGATCGGCAGTCCAGCGTCCGCTCAGTTGGTCAACCAAGGGTGCAATTCCGCGCGTTACAAACCGGAATCGCGGACTGACGACTTCCTGAACGAGCGGTTCTGTGCTGGCATAAGCTTTTAGTTGTTGAATGTGCGCTCTCACGCCAATTCTGGCACTTGGAAATGATGCTCCTTGCGGGCCGCCGCCCACATCCCCAATGCCTGCAAAGTTGTTTTGGCTGGGCTGGACATCGCCGCCAAAGCGGAGATAATTCGTTTCCAAACACATTTGTCCAAACGCAATATCGTAATTCACGCCTTCAATGCTGCCTTCTTCGCGGTAGAGCTTGGCGATATCAGGAAACTGGTTTAGCGCCGCATCATTATTATTTCTGAGAAAGAGATTGAGCTGAACTTCAGTCGTGGCCCCAATTCCCATGATTCGATCGATCGTTCCGGGACAAATTTTTAGAATCGATCGTAGGAGCACGGTTCGAGTTTGAGCATTCCAAGCGACAGAAACGTTATAGTCACGAAGCTCAACCGCCTTGACAAACACAATTTGTCGATAGTTAATGCGGGTGACGTTAGGCGCTTTTGACAAATCGACTCCCAAGCGATCGACTAAATCGATTGGAATGTAGGCGTTGCCACTGACTAAAATGCCTCGATCCGCATAGGCCTGATTGTTAATACTAATATCGATTGCCTCATAAGTTGCGGGCGTGGGAGTCGGGGTCGGAGATGGAGTTGGAACCCCAGAAACCACGCGATTCCAGGCAATCAAGCCATCGGCAACTCCTAGCGCTAGATCTCGCCGCTGATTTTGGATGATGAAGCGATCGTCAGGGTTGGTTAAAAATCCAACAATTAACACCAGCGATGGCGGAACGGTCAATCGGCAGAACGGTAGGCTTCCGAGTCCTGTATCGCTATCGGGTTTTGCGCCTCGGCTCGGCAACTGAGGAACGCGCCGAATCAGGGACAGCAACACAAGTTCGGCATTTTTGCGGCGCTGGTCGTTATTGGTAATGTAGTAGGCCGTTGCCCCGCGCACACTTGGGTTAGAGAACGCATCTGCCCGCAAATCGACCGCAACATCGTCCCGACGGGCGCGAGCATTAATCCAATCAATGGACTGCGATAGATTGAGTGTGTCAGGCACAGTCAACACTTCTACACCCCGCGATCGCAACTCCGCTACCACAAAATCTCGTAGGAGAATCATTTCTCTCGCTTCGGTTGTGCCTCCAACGACTGCACCGGGGTCGGTGATGCCGTTGATGCGATCGCCATGTCCTGCTGAAATAAAAATTCGTCCCATCGGTCGTTTAGCGTACGTCGTTCATTATTCTCTCGTAGGCTCACCATTTATGACCTAAAACTTACCAGTCAGTTGTGAGAAATCTTCTCAAAGGTATTCTGAAGGTGAGTTGAGGTCAGTGCCTGACGAATGGAATCAGGGCAAGGAGGGAATCAGGGCAAGGAGGTTTCTGGAATTGAAGCAACTAAAGTCTCACTTAACCTACAGTCATTTCAACGATTTTTCAGAAATGGCTCGTTGTTGATACTCTATAGCAACTTGAAACTAACAAAACAGAACGATTCAAGATAAATTCAGAATTCTTTCTAGTGTTAAAATTCCTCAAAATCGAAGACAGAGAAAGTTTCAGAGCTTTTATTTATATAAATTCATATTGTTTTAGTGACATTACTTCTCAATAGGAATGGTAAGATGCGGTTAGTTTATCGAAAGACAAGTTCAATAAGCGAATAGAACAAGCAGGACTGAGGCATTGCCAATCAAAAACCTTTGCATCAGTCCCGATAAGGTAGGATTCTGCTCCTGCCAAAACGAAACAGGTCTGATTCCAAATCGAAAACGAATCGTAAACTTGGCTCGGTATTCCTTACTCATCAACGGAGAGTTTTATGTCTACGGCCACGGCTCTTTGGATTAGCGCAAGTCCAAGCCTCAAGTATTTTAATCAGCCCCTGATGCGCTACTTGGCAGCGCAAACTAATCTTGCTCAGTGGGAGTATTGCCAGACGCTAGATGAAGGAAGTTCTGTAGAGACTGCGATCGCGCTTCTGCATCAGTATCTTAAGCATCAAGATGACCCTGTTCATCTCATTGGTCACGGCATTAGCGGCATTGTGGCATTGCTCTATAGCCGCTATTATCCCGAACGAGTCAAATCGTTAACCTTGCTCGCCGTCTCAGCGCAGCCTGCCGTCACTTGGCAAGCTCATTACTACGTACAGCGTCAACTTCTACCTTGTAGCCAAACTCAAGTTTTAGGTCAACTGATGGTCAGTTTGTTTGGTCAGAAGCTACCTTACTCTGTAAAGGAGATCATCCATGTCCTTCGACTTGATTTAGAAAGCTCTCCGAGTCTCCATTCGTTGTTTAAGTTAAACCGCTTACCTCAAGGTGGGGTGTCCATGCCACTGCTCGTTTGTGGTAGTAAAACCGATCCGATTGTCGATCCTTCTGCATTGACTGAGTGGGCAGCTTGGTTGAAGCCAGAAGATAGGCTATGGGAATGTTTAGATGGACATCATTTCTTTCACTATTTCCATCCGCAGCTTGTTGGAGATCAGATTTTAGACTTTTGGCAATCTCAATCGGCTCGGCAATCTCTGCTACAACTTAATTACTAAAGCAATTACTAAAGCAAAGCATTGATACTCTGTTGCTCTTAGAGACTACTTTAGGTAGATGTAAGCAAAATGAGTAGCCATTTAACTTAGAGTTGCTAAGAATAAGCCTTCAAATTGGCTTAACAGTACTGTTTAGAATTTCTTGTTATGCGTTCTTCTCGCCCTCCACAGTATCGCCGTAAAGAAATTCTTCGCGGCATTTTTGCCGTTTCTCTTATTATTGTTGGCATAACCCATTTTCTGAAACCAGATCAATTTGCTCGCATTGTACCGCCGCCGTTTCCACCATTTGCATCTGTATATATAAGCGGTTTCTTTGAGGTTTTAGGAGGCATTGGTTTATTGATTCCAATCGTTAGCGTCGCAGCTGCGTGGGGACTGATTGCGCTATTCATCGCTGTGTTTCCTGCCAACATCTACATGCTGGTACACAACATTAAGATCGACGGCATTCCGCAAAGCCAAACCCTTTATTGGGCAAGGCTCCCATTTCAGGCCGTACTGATTGCATGGGCATACTGGTACACACGTCACCCTGAACAACAGCTTGGAGCATCCAACGTTGCATCAACGGTAGAATCGTCCGATTAGTTCTACCGAGGCGCACATCCTAGAAATGCCCAATCGTCCCTCTATATCATCACCGACTGGTATATCACCCACTGGTTTTGTGTTGCTCTCAATTGGTTCAACTCAGCTTGGATCGGCCATCGCAAAGACCCTCTTCACCGAAATCAGCCCCATCACCATTGTTTTCCTGCGGGTTGGATTTGCGGCGATCGTTTTAGTAGCAATATGGCGATTAGCGGGGCAACGCTCCAACGAAGTGCAACTTGAGATTAGAATTCGTTCCCATTCTAGGGCACTAATTTTATTTGGTGTTTCCCTTGGGCTCATGAATCTTCTGTTCTATCTTGCGATTGAGCGAATTTCAATTGGCGTTGCGGTGGCGTTAGAATTTGTTGGACCCTTGGGAGTGGCTGTCTTCAATTCTGGTCGGCTACTCGATCTGCTGTGGGTTGCTTTAGCAGCGATCGGAATTTTGCTGTTAACGCCGATCAATGGAGCAGGTATCGATCCGGTTGGAGTCGGGCTTGCCCTTTTAGCAGGAGCGTGCTGGGCAGCTTACATTCTGTTATCTGTTCGGGTAGGTCGTGCCTTATCAGGTGGCGTAGGATTGGCGTTGGCGATGGCAGTGGCAACGATGATTCTTCTACCCATCAATCTATTTACCGTTGGTTTAGCCGCGTTAAATTTCAAGATACTGTTGCTAGGATTTGGGGTTGCTTTACTTTCATCGGCGATTCCGTATTCACTAGAGTTAGAAGCGCTGAGGCATTTGTCAATGCACACCTTCGGTGTATTGCTCAGTTTAGAACCTGCTGTAGCCGCGATCGCAGGGTTTGTGATTCTGCGAGAAACCCTGGAGTTGCAAGCTGTCGTCGCAATCGCGCTGGTTACGATCGCGGCAGCGGGCTCGTCTCTTTCAACTCGTTAACGATTCGTTAGCCCGATATTTAGGCACAACCATTCGAGAACTCCCCAGAAACATGGACTCACGATCGCAGATGTTGCCGAACAGATCGGAATTTCTCGTGGCATGTTATCAAAAATTCAAAATGCTCAAACGTCAACGAGTTTAGAAACCGTAACAAAACTTGCTGGCGCATTTGGGGTGTCCCTCTCAACGCTGTTTCGCAACTACAACATGTCAGTAGGCGGAGCGCAACATGTCAAAGATGGAGTTGGAATGGAGGTCGTTCGACGCGGAACTAAATGCGGGCACACCTATCATTTGCTTGCTTACGAACAAGGTCAGAGGCGTCTATTTGAGCCATTCCTCATTACCATGGACGATGCCTCAGAGGTCTTTCCCACCTTCGAGCATTCTGGATTGAGTTTATCTACATGCTGGATGGCAAACTTGAATATCGGCATGGTCAGCATACTTATCTGCTAGAGCCAGGAGATGCGCTTACATTTCGGGGAGATGTGCCCCACGGCCCTGAAAACCTGATTCAGTTACCCATTCGATTTTTAGCGATCATTCACTACGTTGAATCATCGTGATAAATTCTAGATCTCGCGATCGCTTCAATCCGCAACATGCAGAATTTACCCTAGGTGATGAAAAAGAATTACTTTTTGTTAACTCCAGCGATTTCTGTTTGCTGAAACAAACCTGTAAACGAGCTGATAGAGAAGCTTTCAGCGATAGTTGTTAACGCTACCTCTTAAGATGTAACCATTAGGATAGATGTGATAGATCTCTGGCAAGCCGCACCATAATTGCTATAGAGAGTATGCAGAATACAGTGTTGCGAAATACATAACACTTCATTATTAAGGGCTTTAGCTAAAAGCTGTTTTTTGCAAGTTCAAACATTGTCTAAACATGATTTAACAATAAGATTTTTTTGCATTGGCATAAGTTTATGCTTGTGCCTGTTCAAACATCTAATTTGTCAATACAACTAGTATTGCTAGTTGTATTGACAAAACTAGTTTACAAAATGTTGAAATTGCAAATGCTGGTAGTGCCATGAGTCGGATTACATAATGTACATCTGGCTCAACGTTCGATCGCAATGTAGATTCTGCTGACTCTCATCCAGTGAGTTATTGGAAGTGAGTTGTTGGAGAAAAATGGACGTGAATAAATTAGCAACTCGCAGAGTGCTTCGCCACAGCGCTATTGCGACGACCATTTTGAGTCTTGTCGGCGGCATTTTGGTCAGTTGTACACCCACCAATCAGACAACCCAGGGAGACCCAAATATCAAGCTGAAATCGGTTGCTGTCACCGTTGGTGATCTCAGCAATCCTTTCTTTGTATTAATGGGACGGGGTGCAGAGGCAGAAGCCAAAAAACTCGGGGGCAAGAATGTTCGTACGACTGTGGTTTCAAGCGGATACGACCTGAATCAACAATTCAACCAAATCGAGAATTTTATTGCAGCCAATACCAACCTGATTCTGCTCAACGCAGGGGATAGTAAAGGCATTACGCCTGCCGTTGAGAAAGCCAAACAAGCTGGAATTGTTGTCATCGCCGTTGACACGGGCGCGGGCGGCGGAGTGGATGCCACTGTCACCTCTAATAATCTGCAAGCGGGACAGGTGAGTTGTCAATACATCGCCGATCGCCTCAAAGGCACAGGAAACGTAGTAATTGTGAACGGTCCACCCGTGCAGTCGGTGTTCGATCGCGTCGATGGCTGTGAACAGGTATTCGCTAAATATCCCAATATTAAAGTCCTCTCAAAAGACCAGAACGCTGAAGGCAGCCGGGATGGCGGATTGAGAGTCATGAGCGACTTACTCACATCGTTTCCCAAAATTGATGCGGTCTTTGCCATTAATGATCCCTGCGGCGTCGGGGCAGAACTCGCCGCTAGACAAGCCAAGCGCAGTGAGTTTTTCATTGTCGGCGTTGATGGCGCACCCGAAGCGAAGTCCGCGATCAAGGACAAATCTAGTTTGTTTGTCGCCACGGCAGCTCAAGACCCGTTGGGCATGACGCAAAAAGCGGTTCAGGTCGGCAACGACATTTTGTATGGCAAGCCACCTGCCAACCCCGACATTCAGATTCCCGTCAAGCTCATCACCCGCGACAACGTTAGCCAGTACAAAGCCTGGCAGTAATCCTTATTTCAGGAATGGCTCATGACAACCAATCAACAACCGTTGCCACTTGATGCCCCGATCGCAACGCCAGTTTTAGAAATGCGGGGCATCACCAAACGATTTAATGGCGTACCTGCGCTGCAAAACGTCAACCTCACGATTTACCCAGGCGAAGTTCATGCACTCATGGGCGAGAACGGGGCAGGTAAAAGCACATTGATGAAAATTCTAGCTGGAGCCTACATTGCAGATGAAGGCGAGATTTGGATCAATGGGCAACCGCTCAACATTACCGATCCAGGAACCGCAAGACGAGCAGGCATTAATCTGATCTATCAAGAACTAAATGTCGCGCCTAATCTCACCGTTGCTGAAAACATGTTTATGGGCAGTGAGTTGCGGCAAGGACAGCTTTTAGATCGTGAAGGAATGCGGCGAGAAGCGGCGCGGGTGTTGCAAAGTTTGGGCGCAAGTTTTGCCCCCGATGATGTGGTTTCTAGCCTGTCGATCGCAGAACAACAGCAGGTTGAAATCGCTCGGGCGTTAAAAGATAACAGCCGCATCTTGGTAATGGATGAACCAACAGCAGCGCTGTCCGATCGCGAGACTGAGCGTTTGTTCGAGGTGATTCACAAGCTACGAAGTGATGGTATTGCGATTATCTACATCAGCCACCGGATGGAAGAAGTGTATGCGCTGGCAAATCGAGTCAGCGTGCTACGAGACGGTCAATACATTGGCAGTCTTGATCGGCATGAAATTTCACCAGAGCGGCTCGTGCAAATGATGGTCGGTCGCCCAATGCAAGATTTCTACGAACATCAGCGACAAACGGCTCCCGGTGAGGTCGTACTAGAAGTTCGCAACATCAGCGATGGTCGTAAGGTGCAGCCGACTAATTTAGTGCTACGAGCTGGCGAGATTGTTGGGCTAGCGGGGCTCGTCGGCGCAGGACGCACAGAGCTATCGCGGCTGATTTTTGGGGCTGACCCAAAAGTGAGTGGCGAAGTCTTTCTCAATGGTCAAAAGCTGAACATTCGCTCCCCTGGAGATGCGATCGCGGTGGGCATCGGCTACGTCCCAGAAGATCGCAAAGACCAGGGGTTGTTCTTAGAAATGAGTTCTGGCAAAAACATCATCCTCAATATGCTGAAGCAGGACGCTAAAGCAGGCGTGATTAACTGGGGGTCGGTCGGCAAAATTGCGAAAAATGCTGTCCAAGACTTGAATATCCGACTCGCCAACCTAGAAATTCGCGCTATGGATCTGTCGGGCGGCAATCAGCAGAAATTGCTGCTGGCACGCTGGCTAGCAATTAAGCCGCGAGTCTTGCTACTCGACGAACCGACGCGGGGCGTAGACATCGGTGCAAAGAGCGAGATTTACCGGATTATTAGCGATCTAGCAAAACAAGGCGTTGCCGTTCTGATGGTCTCGAGCGAACTGCCAGAAGTCGTGGGATTAAGCGATCGCGTCCTGGTGATGCGAGAAGGACAGCTCGTTGGCGAACTTGGCGGCTCAACTCGTCAATCCATTACTCAAGAAAACATTATGGCTTACGCCACTGGCGCATCGGAGGTTACTGCATCATGAGTCAAACTGAACTACGACCGTTAAAGGATGGGTCACGCGGTGCATCAGGTCGGCGCAAAACCGCGAACAACTGGATTCAGGTACTCGGAATCTTGCCGATTCTCATCCTAATCTGCATCCTGTTTTCTGTGCTGACCCCCAACTTTCCCACCGCAGGAAACGTGGTCAACATTCTACGGCAAGCCTCGATCAACATCGTGCTGGCAACCGGCATGACGTTTGTGATTCTGACAGGAGGCATTGATTTATCGGTTGGCTCGATTTTGGGCGTGTCTGCTGTCGTGGGCGTATTGACCTCGCTTGTGCCAGGGTTAGGCTGGGCGGCGGTGCTGGCAGCGCTGCTGACGGGATTGCTGCTAGGCTTGCTCAACGGCGTGCTAATCGCCTTTGTGGATTTGCCGCCGTTTATCGTGACATTGGGCGGACTCACGGCCCTGCGCGGAGTTGCCTATCTTGTTGCTAATGGCACAACGGTGCTAAATCGGGATCTCAATTTTGCCTGGATCGGCAATAGCTACTTGGGCCCTTTCCCCTGGCTGGTTGTAATTGCGCTCTTAACAGTGCTGGCGAGTTGGTTTATCCTGCGGCGGACGGTATTGGGCGTGCAAATTTACGCTGTGGGCGGTAATCAACGCGCGGCGCGCCTGACGGGTATCAAAGTGAATCGCGTCCTCCTATTCGTTTACGGAGTGAGCGGATTGCTGGCAGGGTTAGCAGGCGTCATGAGCTCGAGTCGCCTCTATAGCGCCACTGGGCTGTTAGGAAACGGCTATGAATTGGACGCGATCGCGGCTGTCATTTTGGGCGGCACAAGCTTCACGGGTGGCATCGGCACGATTCCGGGAACGTTGCTCGGTGCGTTAATCATTGCCGTTCTCAACAATGGCTTGACCCTGCTCAACATGTCTTATTTCTGGCAGTTGGTTGTCAAAGGTTTAGTGATCATCATCGCCGTAACGATCGACAGACTCCGCCGCCGCTCGTCCCGATGAACTCTACGAATCGCTGAGAATTGTGCAGACTCCGATTTCTTGAAGAAATTGGAGTCTGGAGCCACCGTTTTCTGAGTTCACGAACCTACTTTGCGGTTCTCAAAAACTATAAAAAATCAATTCTCAATCTATAAAAAACAATGTCAAAACACTATTCATTTGCCTCTCTCGTTGCCCTAGCAACTAGCTGCATTCTAGTGCCTCCAGCCCTAGGCGCTTCGCCTCAACCTGAACAAACCGCGCCGCAAGTGTCTGGAGTCGCTCCTCATCCCCATCTCTCCACTTCTCCGTCTCCGCAACTGATCACTCAGCAAACCTCAAACGAGATCTCAAACGACATTATTCCCGCCGCACCTCAGAGCCAAGATCAGCCAGAACTGGATCAAGTCACTTCGGTATCGCAACTATCAGATGTGCGACCCACTGACTGGGCCTTTCAAGCGCTTCAATCTCTTGTTGAGCGGTATGGGTGTATCGCCGGATATCCTGACCGGGCGTATCGTGGCAATCGCGCTTTGACCCGCTACGAATTTGCGGCAGGGTTGAATGCCTGTCTCGATCGCGTGAATGAATTGATTGCAGCGTCTACTGCAAATCTGGTCAAACAAGAAGACTTGGCAAGCTTGCAAAGGCTGCAAGAAGAATTTGCGGCTGAACTCGCCACATTGCGGGGTCGGGTAGGTGTCCTCGAAGCTCGAAGCGCCACGGTAGAGCGGCAACAATTCTCCACAACAACCAAGCTACAAGGTGAGGCTATTTTTGGTGCAATTAGCGTCCTTGCGGGCGACAATGCCAACGGACAAGAAGCGCTACGGAATCCGACGCTGAGCTATCGGGTGCGCTTGAACCTCAACACCAGCTTCAATGGGCGCGACTTGCTCACCACTCGCCTACAAGCGAACAACGTTGTCCCGCTTGGTGACACAACACCAGATCCAACCAGCCCGACTGGAGTCCGCGGTTTAGGCGTTTTGGGCACTAACCAAGGGCGGGTCGAGTTTGATGGCGATAGCGGCGGTACAGTCGGGCTTGCTTTACTGCGCTACCGCTTCCCGATCGGCAGCAACACCGATGGCTATCTCGCTGGAACCGGAAACGGATTCGTTGATCTAGATGCGTCTTCGCAACTCAACCCCTATTTTGATGGCGGTGCAGTGTCGCTGTTTGGGTTGCGTAACCCAATTTATAACTACTCTGGGGGTACAGGGTTTGGCCTGCGACACCGATTTGGCGACGCTGCCGAAGTGAACTTAGGATATCTAGTTCCAAATGCGTTTAATCCCAGCGATAAGAATGGGTTGTTTAACGGGCAGTATGGAGCCTTAGCCCAACTTATTGTGAACCTGAGTCAAACGTCGCGGATTGGCTTTACCTACATTAATGCGTATGCACCGTTTGCCAGCGATTTGCAGCCTGACGACCCATTCAACTTGAGTGCGACGGGAAGCAACTTGGCAAATAGTAACTTTGGAACGGCAGTCGGCATTAACGCTTACGGAATCTCCGGTACGTTTCAACTCTCACCAAAATTTGCGTTAGGGGGATGGGTTGGCTACGCCAATCATCACTACGTTAACAGAGGCAGAGGGGACGTGTGGAATTGGGCGGTTACGTTGGCGTTTCCTGATTTGTTTAAAGAAGGAAACTTAGGCGGGCTGTTGGTAGGGCAAGAGCCAAAATTAGCGGGCAGCAATTTAGGAGCGCGCGATTCGCGGGGCGAAGCTCCGAAGGATCGCGACCCTTCATTTCACTTAGAAG
The DNA here is from genome assembly GCF_059501405.1 of Myxacorys sp. Classification (NCBI taxonomy): domain Bacteria; kingdom Bacillati; phylum Cyanobacteriota; class Cyanophyceae; order Leptolyngbyales; family Leptolyngbyaceae; genus Myxacorys; species Myxacorys sp. The sequence goes on along the minus strand of NZ_JCACCM010000024.1, from coordinate 25,802 downwards.
CCTTTTACCGCTATCGCTTAAATGACAACATTGCCATTACGCCAGGAGTAATTTGGATTACTAACCCAGATTTCAATGAAAATAACAATGATGTGGTGATTGGAGTACTTAGAACTGTGTTTGCGTTTTAAACCAGGTCGGCAGCGAATTTGATAATGGGTGTAGCGGATTAATCCATAGAAACAACTCGTCCTCTGTAAACTCAATACAATCTCAATCACATTAGTAGCATCCACTACAAATTAATCTAAATGCGCTTGATTTACTGAATGCAGGAATCGCTGGAGATGTGACAATGGTTGGAACTGCATCCAGAACTCAAACGCTGACAGACCTTGCTAAAGCGCATAAGAGCGCATAAGTTAGATTTCTTTCTAGTCTCGTTTACAGATCTGCTGGGAGGAACTCGCGCTAAGCTCGTTCCTGCTGCCAAAGTTTCTGCGGTTGAATCGGCGGGTGCCTGTTTTGCGCCCTTTGCGTGTAACTTGGGCTTAGGTCCTGACGCTCACGATATCGCCGCGATTCCTGACGCAAGTTCGCTGATCGTGCTGCCGCGGTAACCCAGCCGACGTTAGGTTGCCAGTGATCTGTACCTCGATGGTGAACCCTTTGCCGCCGCACCACGAGTAATTTTGAAACAAGTGTGCGATCGCGCTGCAAGGCTTGGCTACAACTATAAAACCGGAGCCGAAGCCGAATTCATGCTGCTAAAGCAAGTGGAGAAGGACTACCGCATTGCCGATCCGCTCGATAACGCGGATCGACCGTGCTATGACCAACTCAACCTGATGCGCCAATTTGATCTGATTTCCACGTTGGTGCGTTATATGGAGGGGTTGGGCTGGGAGCCTTACCAGTGCGATCACGAAGATGCCAACGGACAGTTTGAGATTAACTGGACGTACAGCGACGCGCTCACCACTGCCGATCGGCACGTCTTTTTCAAATACATGGTGAAGACATTGGCAGAATAGCAAGGATTGACCGCAACCTTTATGCCCTAAGCCATTTAGTCATCTCACAGGAAATGTCGCTCACCTGCACATGAGCCTCTGGAACGGTGAGTCAAACGTGTTTGAAGATGCGCGGGATGAATTAGGCGTGGCTCCCGTTGACTACAAATTTATGGCCGGGGTGATGGCTCACGCACGCGGTCTGACAGCGCTCTGCAATCCGACCATCAATTCCTATCGTCGGTTAGGAGCCGCGATGACCTCATCCGGCAGCACGTGGAGCCCACGATATATTTCGTTTGGTGGCAACAATCGCACTCACATGCTACGAATTCCAGAAGGGGGACGGTTTGAGCTTCGTCTCGCCGATGGTTCAACCAATCTCTATTTGGCGCAAGCGGGAATTCTGGCGGCAGGACTCGAAGGGATCACTGAGCATTTGACGACGGGCGATCGCATTGATGAAAATATGTTTGTTCGCGGCTCAGAATTTCCTGCTCTGCAAACGCTGCCGACAACACTGATCGAAGCATTGCGTTGTCTAGAGCAAGATGTCTTATTGATAAAAACCTTGGGTGAGCAAGGCGCAAAAACCTTTCTGGACTTTAAGTACAAAGAATGTAGTGACTATCACACAGAAGTGACACAATGGGAACTACAACAGTACATCCATTGTTAGAGTGATGTTAAATTAGTCAAATTCAAGTGCAGAAATCAACGCGAGAGAAATAGGTTGAGATTTCATACTATTTTTAGCAAGTTTTCAGCTTTTCTGCGGTGGCTCTCGGTAGACTTAAATCCAGAGCGATACGGCTAATGTATTGTCTCGTGTAACATGAAGCGGTAATCGAGACACTGTTATGACTGAAACTGCACTTTCTCAACCGACAGATTCCTCTAGCATCACCTCCTCTAATATCACCTATAATATTGAGCAAGCTGTATTGCAACGTTACGAAGCGGGCGCGCAGCAGCCTCAGGCCGCGTTGTGCTGTCCGACAGATGGCTATGATAGCCGCTATCTAGAGGCGTTACCCCAGGAGATCATTGAGAAAGACTATGGTTGCGGGGATCCGACGCGCTATGTGAATGCAGGAGAGACGGTTGTCGATCTAGGATCAGGCGCAGGAAAGAATTGCTACATTATTGCTCAAAAAGTTGGGGCGGCAGGACGAGTCATTGGGGTTGATTTTAATGATGAAATGCTAGGGTTGTCTCGCAGCTATCTGGGTGAGATGAGCGAGAAATTGGGCTATCGCAATGTTGAGTTTGTCAAAGGTAAAATTCAAGATTTAGCTCTCAGCCTCGACTCGGTACAAACTTGGCTAGAGCAGCATCCGGTTACAACCGTTGCTGGGATGGCAGAGCTAGAATCAGAGTGCGATCGCTTACGCCGCGAACAACCGCTTATTGCTAGTGATAGCGTTGATGTTGTTGTTTCCAACTGTGTTCTGAATCTTGTTCGCCCTCACGATAAAAAACAGTTGTTCCAAGAGATCTTTCGCGTGTTAAAGCGGGGCGGGCGAGCCGTAATTTCTGACATCGTGTGCGATGAAGATCCGACTTCCGACATTCTCAATGATCCTGACTTATGGAGTGGCTGCATTTCTGGTGCATTTCGCGAGAACGAATTTCTCGAAATGTTTGAGCAAGCCGGATTTTATGGCATCGAGATTTTGAGTCGCCAGACAGAACCTTGGCAAGTTGTAGACGGTATAGAATTTCGTTCTCTCACGGTTCGCGCGTTTAAGGGGAAAGAAGGAGAGTGTCGCGATCGCAATCAAGCGGTGATTTATAAAGGGCCTTGGAAAGCAGTTCAGGATGATGACGGGCATACGCTTTATCGAGGCGAACGAATGGCAGTTTGTGAGAAGACCTTTGAGATTTACACAAGCTCAAGTGGTGCTTATCATCGTGATGTGATTCCGGTTGAACCTTATGAAACCATCCCGGTGGAATCTGCACCTATATTCGATTGTTCACATAACATCATTCGATCTGCTCAGGAGACAAAAGGGTTAGATTATCACGTCACAGTTACGAACGAGGGTAGTGCTTGCTGCGATGTAGAAAGCTGTTGCTAGTCGCATTTGCCATTTCTACAAAGTTGCGCTATGCGCTAATCGCATTGCTGATAGAACGATTGCTTGAAGAGCGTATCTTTAAGCAATCGTTTTGCGTCGTCTCTAATTTTTGTCTCTAATTCCTACTGAATGTTGAGAGCGCTTGTTGGAGTGTACCTCTTCAGGAACGACAAACGGGTTTCCAAGGTGCAGAAAGTTCTTAACAGTGAACGAGTAGAGCAAGGTTAAGAAAAGGTTATCGTTTACAAATTACTGCGTTCAACCCAGGATGATGAAACGTTAATGCTTTTGACAGCCACAACATTAAGCGTTGAAAGCAGCATAACCAAGCGTTAATCTGTTGAGCATTAATCTTTGAACCAAGGAGACCCAATTTTGGTGTATCTTGTCCTTCTCTTTTTGGCAACTCTGTTCCTTGCCTACTCTAACGGTGCAAACGACAACTTCAAAGGCGTAGCTACCCTATTTGGCAGTCAAACAACGAATTACAAAACCGCGATCGCATGGGCCACCATTACTACATTTGCAGGATCGCTCTGCTCTGTCTTTCTTGCCTCTGCTCTGGTCAAGAGTTTCTCAGGCAAAGGACTTGTGCCGGACGCGATCGCGAACGCAACCGATTTTCACCTTGCCGTTGCAATTGCCACAGGGCTAACCGTCATTCTGGCGACAATCTTAGGATTTCCGATTTCAACGACTCATGGATTAACCGGAGCGTTGGTAGGGGCAGGATTACTAGCAATCGGAACTCAAGTTAATTTTGCCGCATTACAGAAGTCTTTTTTGCTGCCTTTACTGTTAAGCCCTATGATCGCCATTCTATTCGGGATTGGAGTGTATGGCATCCTTCACTACGCCCGAAAACAGCTAGGCATTGGTAAAGAAAGCTGTATTTGTGTTGGCGAGACAGCATCAGTAGCGCTGGTAGGCACACCAGTTCTGATGCAATCTTCCGTCGTTTCAATCGATACGGTCGAAAACTGTCAGCAACGCTATACCGGAGCCTTTGCCGGGATTTCTAGCCAAAGGTTAGTGGATGCAGGTCATTTTCTCAGTGCTGGAATTGTTGGCTTTGCCAGAGGACTGAACGATACCCCAAAAATTGTGCCGTTACTATTGACCATTCAGGCAATCTCACTGCAAGGCGGCTCGCTTGCGATCGCGCTTGCGATGGCATTAGGCGGCTTGCTCAACGCTCGTCGAGTTGCCGAAACGATGAGTAAAAAAATCACTGAAATGAATTCTGGTCAAGGGTTCTCAGCAAATTTGGTCACTGGCATTCTAGTGATTGCGGCAAGCAGATTTGGATTGCCTGTTTCAACGACTCACGTATCGGTTGGCTCAATTTTTGGGGTTGGCGTCGTTTCTCGAAAAGCCAATGCTAAAGTATTTTCTCAAATTCTGCTGTCCTGGATTTTGACCCTCCCGATCGCGGCGTGTCTAGGTGGGCTGTTCTACTGGATCTTGCATCGATAATGCGGTGGCAGCGGATTGGGTAACAGATGTATCGGATAGCCTGATTTCGTCCGTTACATCTGTATATGTTTCAATCCGTCAATTAATCGTCCAATGCCCGCGATCGCAGTTTCTCGATCCAACGCACCATACGCCACTCGTAGATAGCAACCTGTCTCTAAGCCAAACGTTGACCCTGGTAGCACCGCGACGCGATACTCACGAATCAGCCGTTCTACCACCTCCATTGAGGTTTGATCCGTGTGAACGTTTAACAAAAAATAAAATGCGCCATTCGCAGGCGGAACAGTGCAGAGGTGAGAAATAGAACTGAGTTCGTGCAACACGAGTTCTCTTACCTCTGCGATCGCGGCAATCTGTTTTTGACAGTAGGCTTTCCCAGCGTCTAACGCGCCGATCGCGGCATATTGAGACACCACCGCAGGACAAATTACATTCGTATCCTGAATTTTTTGCAGCGATTCCAGCAGATTAGCTGGAACGACCATGTAGCCAATGCGCCAGCTTGCAAATCCGTAGGCTTTGGAAAGGCTAAACAGAGAAATCGTATTATCACGACCCGCTGTAATCGATCCGGGCGAAAAGTGAGGCACACCATAGGTAAAGTATTCGTAAGCTTCGTCGCTGATGTGATAAAGACCGTGCTGTTGGCAGAGTTGATTCACAGCCTGCAGATCGGTTTCTGAATAGACAACACCTGTTGGATTGTTGGGCGAAACCGTGACGATCGCTCGCGTCTTCTCGGTGATTGCCGCACGGATGAGATTGCAGTCCAATTGGTAATTTTTATCTGTCGGAACAATGATTGCCCGACAGCTTGCGATCGTGATTGCCATTTCATGATTGAAATAGTAGGGAGCCTGCAAAATCACTTCGTCACCTGGATCGGTAATCGCCAGAATCGCATTCAGAAAGCCCATATTACTGCCTGCAGTGACCACAATTTGACTTGCAGAAACATCCATGCCATTTTCGGTCTGGAGCTTTTGGGCAATCCGCGATCGCAGGGCTGCAATTCCTTCTACCGCTTGATATTTGTGATTGTTGGGCTGACTCAGAAACTCGCTGATTTGCGCGATCGCTTGAGGGGGCGGTGGGTAACCCACAACGCCTTGACCAAGAGAAATCGTTCCCTCATGCTGACGAATCAGTTCGCCGACAATCGGAATCATCGGCAATTGCACGGACTGCATCCGCAAAGCTTGCCTTTCCTGCATCGTGTTTTTCCTCATCTGGACTTTAGCCCCTCATCTGGACTTTAGCTATTGATGTCACAACTGTAAAGATACGGAATTAACGGTTGAAAAACCAATGGCTACAAGCGCATAATGTCCTGATCAAAGATAGATATAGCTGTAACAGAATACACTGTGAATGCGCTCAGCAGTTCCACGACCCATCACTCTTAGCCATGCCTCGCACCCCTAGTCGTTCTGAGATTCCTTCGGAGTTGCGCTCTGCGCTAAGCGCGCTCAAAGGTGGACAAGCCAAACTTTGGATACTCCTGGTGAGTGTCCATCACTATGACGATCCTCGGCTCCCCTCGTTGCCCTATGCCGCGATCGACTGTCAAAGCTTGGCCTACGCACTCACCCAAGCCACTCGGAGTTTTCCAGAACGCACGATCGCCATTCACCATGATCTGGCGTCTCGGGCACCAACGCTAAGTGCTGTGCGGGAGAGCCTTCAGGAAATCGCAGAATACGCTCAACCTCAAGACACGGTTTTGTTTTATTTCTGTGGGCACGGCGCGTTAGAGCCGCGATTGCAGCAAGCCGTTTTTTGTCTCGCCGATACTCAAAAAGATGCGTTGCTAAAAACGGGGCTGAGTGCGATCGCTCTTTTAGGGGCGCTCGGCAACTGCAAAGCCAAACAACAAGTCGTTTGGCTTGATACATGTCACAGCGACAATGTGAGACACGATGGCTCAAACCATCAGACCTTAGACCGATTAGACGATGCGACCGCACAACTGATTGAAATCCTCCGTCGCCGCGCCGCTCAACATCCAGGATTTGATGCGCTTCTATCCTGCGATAATTCTCAACAATCCTGGAAATTTCCAGAACTAGGACATGGCGTATTCACCCATTATCTAGTACAAGGCTTGCAGGGAGAAGCGGCTAATGCTCAAGGCATCATTGACACTGATGGACTGTGTGATTATGTCTATAGCCACACGCTGCAATACGTCAACCAACGAAATCAGAAAATACGATTTGCTAATCAGCATAAGCAAGATTGGCAAGAACAACAGCTCGAATACACATTGCAGAAGCCTAAAAGGGTTGTTAGAAGTAGTGAGAAGACAATTTTAGGAGTTGCGTTAGCAGAAAGGTCAGCACCTACCGCTGAGGGCGAATCTAACGCTACATCGAATAATCAATCCAAGCTGACAATACAAGATTCGATCAAGCCCTTTCAGCCAGAGATTGTTGAGACTCTGCTTCCTCAAAGCCTGATCCAAGCGATCGCAGCGCCTGTAGTGCAAGAGCCTAGCGCTCCAGTTTCTGACAGGTTCACACCCTCATCGCGGGATCCGATAGATAGTCCACTTGAGCAACGTCAGCGCGAAGAAGCCGAACGTCACCTGCAATTGCAGAAAGCAGCTGAAGAACAACGTCAACAGAAACAGAAAGAAGCCGAACGATTACAACTCGAACAGCAGCGGCAACGCGAAGAAGCCGAACAAAAATTGCAATTGCAAAGAACAGCTGAAGAACAACGTCAACGGGAAGAAGCCGAACGGCTGCAACTTGAACAGCAGCGCCAGCGCGAACAGGAAGAAGCTGAACAAAAACTGCAATTGCAAAGAGCGGCCGAAGAACAACGTCAACGGGAACGGGAAGAAGCTGAACGACTCCGACTTGAACAGCAGCGTCAACGCGAAGAAGCCGAACGTCAACGTTTGCAACTTGAACAACAGCGCCAGCGCGAACAGGAAGAAGCCGAACGACTCCGATTTGAACAGCAGCAACGCGAAGAAGCCGAACGACTCCGATTTGAACAGCAGCAACGCGAAGAAGCCGAACGTCAACTGCAATTCCAAAAAGCAGCTGAACAACAGCGTCTGCGCGAACAGGAAGAAGCCGAACGTCAACGTTTGCAACTTGAACAACAGCGCCAGCGCGAAGAAGCCGAACAAAAACTGCAATTGCAAAGAGCGGCTGAAGAACAACGTCAACGCGAAGAAGCCGAACCGCTGCAACTCGAACAACAGCGCCAGCGCGAAGAAGCCGAACGACTCCGACTTCAAAAAGCAGCTGAAGAACAGCGCCAGCGTGAGCAGGAAGAAGCGAAACGGCTACACCTCGAACAACAGCGTTTGCGCGAAGAAGCCGAACGAAAACTACAATTGCAAAAAGCAGCTGAAGAACAGCGTCAACGCGAAGAAATCGAACGGCTGCAACTCGAACAACGTCAGCGCGAAGAGACCGAACGATTACAACTGCAAAAAGCTGCTGAAGAACAGCGCCAGCGCGAAGAAACTGAACGTCATCTGCAATTGCAAAAAGCTATTGAGCAACAGCGTCAACGGGAAGAATCCGAACGACTGCATCTTGAACAGCGCCAGCGTGAGCAGGAAGAAGCCGAACGTCATCAGGAAGCGGCTAAAGAACAGCGCCAGCGTCAACGAACTCAGAAAGCATTCAACATAAAAAATGACTTAAAGCGGTTCGTCTCGGATACCAGTCAACATAGCGCTACAGCCGTTGGCGGATTGAAACAATCTGCTGAGCGATTCACGCACCGCTTTACTGAGCAACAATATAGTCCCCAAGCCCGCAAAATCATCGTCTTTGCCTTGGCTGGATTTGGACTGTTGGCCTGTGGAATGGCTGCATCTTCTTTTTATCAGCAGCGCAACGCCCAACTACGTGACATTAGAGCGCTATCTGTTACTTCAGAAAAGCTTTCATCTGCCAATCAATCACAGGCGGCCCTGGTCGTTGCCCTGCAAATAGGGCATCGCTTGCAACAGCTTGATCGACCTTGGAATTTCTTGCCCGAATCCGCAAAAATTAGCGCGATCGCAACACTCCAACAAGCCATCCTCCGTTCTCAAACTCCTCCCCAACTCGGTCAGCCTACCGTCGCGATCGCATACAGTTCTGACAGACAACGGATTGCTACTGCCAGTCCTAAGGGAGCCATAGTGCTTTGGAACAAAGGCAATGACGGCAACTGGAAATCAACAACCACCTTGAGCGGGCACAGCGCCATGGTTACGCAACTCCAGATTAGTCCTGATGGAAACTTGTTAGCCTCTGCCAGCGCAGACAAAACCATTAAACTTTGGAATATTGAAAAAGGAATACTAGTTAAAACGCTACCCAGACATAGCGATCGCGTGACAGCAATTCGCTTTCGCTCGGATGGAGGCGTTCTTGCATCGGGTAGCGCCGATCAGACTGTCAAACTTTGGACAATTCCTAAAGGTGACTTAGTAGAAACGTTGAAAGCAGGCGAAGCCACCATTAGTGCAATTGATTTCAGCACAGACGGTCGAATTCTGGCGACTGGAAGCAGCGACAATACCCTCCGTTTATGGTATCCGGAGAGCAATCAGCCCATTCTACTGGGACACCATAACGAATCGCCTGCTCCTACTAAATTTCAGGGGATTACAGATGTGAGGTTTAGTCCTGATGGAAAAGCGATCGCGTCGGCAGGGGGGGATAAAACAATTAAACTTTGGACGGTTAGTGATGGCAAACCTGAGCGCGCAGCGAGTCCCTATTTGACGCTAACTGGGCATAGCCAACCTGCGTCTAGCATCAGCTTCAATGCTGACGGACAGATTCTAGCATCAGGCAGCCAGGATAAAACGATCAAACTTTGGAATTTACGCAGTGGAGCCGTGATCAAAACGTTGTTTGGGCATCAAGACCCGGTAGAGAGCCTTTCATTTGATGCCAATGGATCAGCTCTGACCAGTGCTAGCGATCGCAATGGTCTGATCGTTTGGGATCTGAACTTAACAAATCTAATGAAGCAAGGATGCAATCACTTACGTCAATCTCCTCAAGATATCTCTGAAAGCAATTTGCCATCACAAACGATTCGCGAAATTGATAGAACTTGCTCTGAATAGAAATAGTTTTTTGTTTGGCGCTGCCCTGACCTCAGTTAAGAGAACAGGCAGCGCTGCTCCTGTGGTTCGTGAAATCTGGCTTCGCTACGATTTCTAAAGAACGCAGTACCCCTGACGTTTAGTTAAACTCATCCGCGCCAATCTCCATTTTATTGACTGGGCGACGTTCACCAAAGAAATCGGCCGTCACATCGCTCCGCGCCGCACCCTGGTCGATCGCAGCCGATCCGTTCTGCACCTTGTAGTCTACCGCTTGGAATCCGCCTGCGTTGACCAACATTGGATCGCCATTGATGTCGCTAGAACTTGCCGCTTTGCCTGCCGCACCGCCAAACCACAAATTGTGATCGAGCGCTACCTCAGAACTCGGCTGCATATCTGCCATCGGTTTACCTTTGGTTTGGTAGAAAATGTTGTTTGCGATCGCAGTATTTTGGTGGCTACCACTAGAAATTCTCAGCATTGTTTCCGTTCCTCCATAGAAGGTATTGTTGACAACCTGCGAATTTTTCATACCGCCGCCTTTACCGTAGTTGGCGTATTCAAATCCTGCTAATGTGCCAGCTACAATGTTATTGCGTACGATATTGCGATCGGATGGATTTGAATCACTTCCATAGTCTTCGTTTGCCATCCGAATTCCAGATGCAGGCTGAGGAATTCCAGATGATTTACGGAAGTAAGTTGCGTTGCCACTATTGTAGACAAAGTTATTCTCTACAACAGAGTTTGTAGCATTGTCTAAATACAGTTCGACGCTGTAATTGTCGTGAACCACATTATTTGCAATTCGCACATTATTAGAAAGAGTCCCTGTGATTCCTTCTCCATAATTTTCATAGACCTGATTATTGGTCACCACGGCTCCATCGGTGCGAGACATCGTAATGCCTGACCCCCAATTGCCACTGTCCCCGCGATTGCTATTCTTGAGATTGGTGTGGTAAACAACATTTCCATCTACCCGCACATCTGCCGACCCAAACATGTTGGGCGCATAGCTAGCAATTCCCGTATCGTTTGTATCATGAACGATGTTATTGAGAATGCCGAGGTGACGCCCTCCCCACGAGATCACACCCATTTTGGTGTTGCGGATTTCTAGCCCTGCAACATCAACATACTGTCCTCCGACTGAAACCCCCACAATGTCACGTTTCTCACCATCCAAAATTACCTTTTCATCTTGGTATGGGCGAATCACCAAATGAGAACTTGCAGACCCATCGTTGTAGTCTCCAACCCAGATCGTGTCGTTCAGCGTATGCGTTCCGCCCCGCAAGAAAATGTTGCCGCCTTGGCCATCAACAATCTTACCAACCGCCGCTTGAACCGTTTTCAGCGGTTTGTCGATCGTGCCTGCATTCTGATCGCTGCCATCGGTAGCAACAAAATAAGAAGGCGCAGAACTGCTCGATACAGGCAGAGCAGAGGAAAGTGCTGCCGTGCTAGAGGTGGACAACTCTGACTTAGGCAGAGCATTTGTCGAATAGTCAGTGGCATTCGTATTGAGAGGTTGAGAAGACTGAGTAGATAACATCATAAAGACTCCTTGTATGAAATACCGGGGTAGAGCACCTTGAGGAGCATGAAGTTCTCTCACTGAATCACGTTGACCAATTACTCGTGTAATCAGCCAAATGACTCAGCAAAAAAGTTGCTGGTTTAGAAGAAATGGAAAAATTGAACGAAACCTTTGTTATCTCGAAAACGCGACAATAATGTGATGAACGCAACACACTAAGTCTGGCAACACACTAATTCTTGATGGCGATATCCCACGATCACCTGGAACACGTGTTTGAAACGGTCACACCCCATTGATTAGACGCGTACTACTGAAACCTGATTTGTGTAAATTGAAGCGGTGGATGCACGGGGCTACTGTAAAAGGAAAGTAAAGCGTCACAACAATCGAGTGTGCTACTTCTATTTGTGGACACTCCTATTGGTTCAAGCCCTTCTCTCCAAAAGATTTTCTTCTCAGTCCAGATTTTATTTATGGTTTATGGAACCTTGTGCGCTGAAAACCGTCCTCATAACAAGCAGAGTCTTACTGTGTCGCCGACGAAACGATTCTTTGCGCGGAACTATTTATTGTTTTTGGCTGTAAGAAATAAAGACATTCATGTAACTGAATGTCTCTTAAGTGATTAAGCCGAATTTGAGCAACTTACTCCATGACAATTTAGTAACTGTGCCTGTATCAATTTACACTGGCTTCCCGATATGCTGTTTGCCATTAAAGCTCCATATCGCCTTTTAAGGAATAAAATCTGTCCTGAAAGCACGCTACGCTAAGAAGTAGCACTTTAAGTAGACAAATCAAAATCAATAGATAAACGCAATGACTCCGATCAAAGAAGTATTTGCAGAACTCGACTGGGACGATCCAGAGACTGCACGAAAGAAGCGAGATGAACGAATTGAAGCGCTACAAGCAACCGGACTAGTCTGTACTGCCGAAGATCTTTACCGAATTAATGATGGGCGACGGGTGTTTATGCTGACCGCATCCCGCCCTGATCCGATCAGTGATACACCGACTGAAGATGGGGATGGATTGGGTCGTCCGTCCCATCGCGCTCGTCCTCAGCGTCGAGGCGATTCGCACTCGCGCAGACGGGATGCCTCTGACCCTGGCAGAACCAGTCGTCCACTTCCTAGCTACGAAACTCGTTAGATCAAGCATCTTTAGAAGGCAGTGAGGGCAGCGGACGGGGCTCACCATATCCGCCCCCTCCAGGTGTTTCAATCACCAGCACATCTCCTGGATGCACTTGCACTTGTGCTTTACCATCGAGCGATTCAATAGTAGAATTTTCGGCGCGATCGCTAGAATTGCGCCGAAGATAGTTTCGCCCCACTTGTCCAGGGTTGCCTCCATGCAGTCCAAACGGAGGCACAACGCGATGACCCGACAAAATAGCGGCAGTCATGGCGGCGCGGAACTGAATTTGACGAATCACACCGTTTCCGCCCGTATGGAAACCCTTTCCTCCACTGTTAGCCCGGATCGAGAAGCGCTCTAGCAGGACAGGAAATCGCCATTCTAGAACCTCGGGGTCAGTTAAGCGAGAATTGGTCATGTGAGTTTGAACGGCATCGGTTCCATCAAATGTAGCACCCGCACCAGAGCCACCGCAGATGGTTTCATAGTATTGGTATTGATGATTGCCAAACGTGAAATTATTCATTGTGCCTTGCGATGCCGATAGTATTTCTAACGCGCCATACAAAGCATTGGTAATTGCTTGTGAGGTTTCAACATTTCCAGCTACGATCGCAGCAGGATAATGTGGATTGAGCATACAGCCTTCTGGAACAATAATCTCTAGCGGCTTTAGACAACCGGCGTTGAGAGGAATATCATCGTCTACTAGCGTCCGAAAGACGTAAAGAACAGCGGCCTTACAAACGGCGAGCGGCGCGTTGAAATTGTTGGGCTGTTGAGGAGAGGTTCCTGTGAAATCAATTTTGGCAGTGCGATCGGTAGAATCGATGCTGACAGCAACCTGAATTTGGCTGCCATCATCCATTTTGTAAGTAAAGCTGCCGTTTTTGAGGGCATCAATTACCTGCCGCACAGCCGCTTCAGCGTTATTTTGCACATGCTGCATATACGCTTGCACCGTTTCTAAACCGAAGTGTGCAACCATGTTTTGCAGTTCGTGTACGCCTCGTTCGTTAGCAGCAATTTGTGCTTTGAGATCAGCTATGTTTTGTGCAGGATTGCGAGCCGGATAAGAATGATTTGTCAATCGATTTAGAATATCTTGTTCTTGAAATTCACCCTGCTTAACTAATCGAATGTTGTTAATCAGAACACCTTCTTGATCGATCGCTGTACTGTTAGGAGGCATTGATCCAGGAGTGATGCCTCCCACGTCTGCGTGATGCCCTCTAGAAGCGACAAAAAATAATGGCGTGGCAGAATTAGTTGCGTTGCTATTTGCGAATACAGGAGTAATTACCGTGATGTCAGGTAAATGAGTTCCGCCATTGTACGGGTTATTTGAAACGTAAACATCTCCTGATTTGAAGGCGTTGCTGTAATCGTGAATTAAACTGATCACGCTTTCGCTCATCGAACCGAGATGAACCGGAATATGAGGCGCATTTGCGACAAGCTGACCTTGACGATCGAAAATAGCGCAAGAGAAATCTAGGCGTTCTTTAATGTTGACAGAGGAGCTAGTGTTTTGCAACGTAACGCCCATTTGCTGCGCGATCGCCATAAACAAATGATTGAAGATTTCGAGAAACACCGGATCAGGAGTGTGGAGACTGGAGCATAGGATCAGGGATTGAGCAGTGGTATGGGTCTTGCGGAGAACAAGATGCCCATCATTCGCGATGGCTTCCCAGCCAGGTTCAATCGCATTTGTGCCTGTGGATTCGATCAAAATAGCAGGACTGGAAATGCGATCGCCAGGACGTAGATCCTCCCTACGAAAAATAGGCGTGGGCTGCCAACGATTACCAATGTAGGCCTGTACGGTTGCAATGGGTTCGAGCAGACCAGTTCGAGGGGTTGAAATATCTGGTTCCGTTGGTAAAGCTGTTGTCGAAATGACTTCTGTAGAGATCGCTTCAACAATGAGTTTTTTATTAGGTGAAATAAAACCAAAGCGTTGTTGATGAGATTCTTCAAATTGATGAATCATTTCATCTAAATCGTTCATCTTTACGATCAAGGCTGAATCGGTTCCGGCATATCGTAAATGAACTCGTCGAACAATTTCTGTCGTCGTTGCGCCTTGCTGATTTAATTCAGTTTCTGCGTCTTCAACGAGTTGCGCGATCGCTTGTTCCAATTCCATCATCACCGTATCAGATAGATCTTTCTCGATGGCGCGTTCTCGCAACACTCGCTGGTCTGCAAGTCCCATTCCATAGGCTGAAAGAACGCCTGCATACGGATGTAAAAAGATTTGAGAAACGCCAAGCGTTTGAGCGATCGCACAGGCATGTTGTCCGCCTGCCCCGCCAAAACAGCAGAGTGTGTATTCGGTAATGTCATAACCCCGCTGAACAGAGATTTTCTTAATCGCACTTGCCATTTTTTCGACCGCGATCGCTAAGAATCCCTGTGCTACATCTTCAGGTAAAACGCTCTTTCCCGTTGCTGCTTCGATTTCTGCGGCTAACTCAACAAACTTTTCTTGAACAATTTTAGAATCGATCGGCAAATCTCCTGTCGCTCCAAACACGTTTGGAAAGAATTCGGGCTGTATTCGCCCCAGCAGGACATTGCAATCAGTCACGGTCAGCGATCCTCCCTTGCGATAACACGCTGGACCCGGATGTGCGCCCGCCGATTCTGGACCCACTCGATAGCGAGCGCCATCAAACCGCACAATCGAGCCACCCCCCGCCGCTACCGTGTGAATTGACATCATCGGCGATCGCACTCGAACGCCTGCCACTTCGGTTTCAAACGTGCGCTCATATTCGCCGTTGTAGTGAGCAACATCAGTCGAAGTTCCGCCCATATCGAAGGTGATAATTTTACGAAATCCAGCGCGATCGCTCGTCTGCGCTGCACCGACTATTCCTCCTGCCGGACCTGACAGAATGCTGTCTTTCCCCTGAAAAAATTGAGCATCGGTTAAGCCGCCGTTGGACTGCATAAACAACAATCGCGGTCGAGCGGTTGCAGACTGATCTAGCTCGTTAGAAATTCGATTTACATAGCGTCGCAAAATTGGAGACAGGTAAGCATCTACAACTGTCGTATCACCGCGACTGATCAACTTCATGAGCGGGCTGACTTGGTGAGACACCGAAACTTGAGCAAAGCCGATTTGATGGGCGATCGCGGCAACCTGCTGCTCGTGTTGCGGATAGCGGTAGCCATGCAGGAATGCGATCGCACACGAGCGAATGCCCAAATCAAACGCGGCTTGCAATGCTAGCGTCAATCGCGCTTCAGCATCGGATGAAATCGATAAAAGTTCCTCACCTTGAGCGCTATAACGTTCTTCAACTTCAATAACTTGCTCATATAACATTTCTGGTAACACAATTTCGCGAGCAAAAATATTCGGACGATTTTGGTATCCGATTCGTAATGCATCTCGAAAGCCGTTGGTAATTATTAGAAGCGTGCGATCGCCCTTGCGTTCTAGTAGTGCATTCGTGGCGACTGTCGTTCCCATTTTGATGGCTTCAATCTGCCCTGACGGAATGGGTTGATCAGATGCGATTCCAAGCAACTCTCGAATACCTTGTAGTGGCGCATCAGCATAGCGTTCTGGATTCTCTGACAGTAGTTTATGAATTACCAGAGAGCCATCGGGTTTTCGAGCCACAATATCGGTAAACGTACCGCCGCGATCGACCCAGAATTGCCAACGAGACATGAGCTATTCACCTGGAAGAATAGGCTTATTGTAATCTGCACATTCGATGACAAAGTGTTCTCAAACGGAGACTATTAATCTAATAGAACCAAATCCTAAAGGTATTGAGCTTGCCCTAAACGTCATGAATTTAAGTCAACAGGCTTATTCGGGCAATCCTTCAATATTTGCGCGATCGCGACGAAATAGCATAGAACACTGTGCCAACGCATCAGCCCTGACCAGAATTATGATTTGGCAGCAGTTTGCTAAGAAGCTGATTGACGTAAACTTGACCGTACACACCAGCCTGCAAATTAGATTTTTGAACGATCGCAGAACCAGGGTCAGCTTCTTTGAATGGTTCCTCTGAAACAAATTCTTTGGTCTCTGATTCTGCTTTAGACTCTGATGTTGAAAATTGTCTCGGCTGACCATTTTCAGAAAATGGTTCCGATTTCTTCGGAAATGGTTCCGATTTCGGCTGTCCGTTCTGGAAAAACGGTTTAGCAGAGGCTTCTGAACGATCGTCCCATGGGTCAGACGGTTCTGACTCCGGGGCAGCATCAGACTCCGCACAGATTAAAGAACTAGGAGGAATCATTGCGCCAGAGCCAATGTCGTGATTGAAAACAGTCGTGGCAGAACCAATGCAAGCGCGATTGCTAACCGTCATCGCGCCTACAATTAACACGCCCGCCCCAATCATCACTCCTTCTCCAATACTGAGGGTTCCGCCACTCGCATGAATGACCGAACCCATGCCGATACAGACCCCAACACCAATTACAATTCGGCTATCAGGATCTGCTTGCAGCAATACACCCGGCGCGATCGCTGCCCCTTCCCCAATCGTAATATCACCACTCTTATAAGAGTGAGTCGTACTAATTGGATGCAGTTGTGGGGGCGGAGAGTGCATCATAAATTACACCATTTTGGAGTTCGGAAGTTTAAGTTCAGATTCTAGAGTTGCGATTGGCTCTGCCAAGCTCCAAGCTCCAAAACCCAAACTTAAACCTCACTTCTTGGGTTGCTGAATCAGCACTTCCGCCACCCGCCGTTTGCTGTTCGGGTCGATGCCAATGATGCGGACATACTCGCCAGGGTGCTGCGCTAATGTTGATTCAATCTTCGCGATCGCATCTGAATCTCGATGCGCCTGAACACTAGCTGCCGTCTGCCAAGAACTCGTCTTATAACGACGCTGATCGGCATATTCTAAGCCGATCCGGTAGCCTTGATTGACGAATTGACGGATTTGATTCACCGCATCTGAGTTCAAGCGACCACTGCCATTCGAGGAACTATTCTGATGCCCTGAGGACGCTCCATAGCTTGATTGGCTGTGGTGAGACTGGCTGCGGTTAGATCCACTGTAGCTAGAAGCTGAGCCAGAAGATGCCCCGTTAGCAGAGGCAGGCTTACCCGGACGCTGAATAATCGTTTCCGCCACCCGCTTTTTCGCTTTTGGATCAATGCCGACAAGCCGAACGTAGTGTTTCTGATGTTCTGCTAGGAACGAGTTCAGGGCGTTCATCACCTGAGCCGCTGAATTGCCACGCATCACTGGAGCGGTTTGCCAAGAACTGGCTCTAAAGTGACGTTCATCTGCGTATTCCAAACCAATCGTAGCGCCTTGAGCCACCAGATGATTCACTTGCTCAGCGATACCACCCCCAAGAGCGGCGCCACCAGAAGCATTGCCGCCGTGAGATCTACCATAATCAGCGCCTCCTCCGGATGAGGATGCCTTTGTGTGCTGCGTCACCTGCTTGTTACCGGGGCGTTGAATAATCGCTTCTAAAATTCGGCGCTTCACTTTCGGATCAATGCCGATCAAACGGACATACTCACCCTGGTGTTCCGCCATGCACGCTTGCAGTCCAGCAATCACCGCCGATTCGTTTGTGGCGCTAATCGGGGTGCAGCTTTTCCAGGAAGACGTCTGGAAGCGACGCTCATCCGCGTGTTCCATACCAATCCGTCCGCCTTTCGCTAACACTTGCCGCACTTGAGCCGCGATCGCCGGATCAAGTCCGCCGCGATGGCTGTTATCAGGCGTGTACAACGGAGGCCGAGTGACCGTGGAATTCTTGTAAGACTGGGAGGAGTACGATCCGCCGTTAGACGAAAGCTTGGCAGGGGCTTCACCCGGACGCTGAATAATGGTTTCAAGAACCCGTCGCTTCACTTTTGGATCGATGCCAATTAAGCGGACATACTCGCCTCCGTGTTCTGCCAGACAAGATTGTAATTCTGCCAAAACCGCAGACTCATTGTTGGTCTGAATTGTCGCGCAACTTTTCCAAGAGCTAGTTCGAAACTGACGCTGATCGGCGTGTTCTGTCCCGATCCGGTAGCCCTGCGCCAGCAATTGCCGAACATGGTTAATAATTTCGCCGTTCATAGTTGATCCATTGGTAGCACTACTGGAGGCAGTGGTTTGCTGTGTACTAGTTGATTTTTTTTCGTTGATCGGGCTAGTGCCATTCGTAGTTTCGGCGCAGTAATAGCCCGATTCCGAAGGGAGCTTGCCCTGCACTCCCGAAGGGAGATTGTCTTGCAGTCTCGACACTTGATTGATGCCTCCCACATGGGCAGCAAACGCGCGATCGCGATCGCGAACATCCGGCAATCGGTCCGCTTGCTCTTGAGTTGTAATGATCGCCCCTGACGGCACAAGCTTGCCAGACGGCACTTCCACATCCTGAATCAGGACGTGCATCATCACCACGCACCCATCGCCTACCCGCGCATTAAAAATAGTCGAACGAAAGCCGATGAAACATTGATCGCCAATATAGGCAGGTCCGTAAACTAATGCCATATGAGCGATCGAGGTGTGATTTCCAATCCAAACCGAGTAGGAATGGTCATCATCTCCGATCACTCTGCCCTGCTCTAAACCACGAATCAACACCCCGTCTTGCACATTGGTGTGTTGACCAATATGAAACGGATTCCCCTGATCGGCTCGAATTGAAGTTCCGGGCGCGATCAGGACATTTGCGCCAATTCGCACATCGCCAATAATGTTAGAAAACGAATGAACGTAAGCTGTCTCATCAATTTTCGGCTCGGCTAAACTGCGCGAAGGCGTAGGCGGAGCCGCATTCCGGGCTGCCATAACAAGATCTCCTAACTGAAGCCTAATGCACTGTATTTCCCGCAGAGAAACGATTACGCAGAAAACGAAGCGGTTAGCGCAAGGCGCAATACCGAAGGCGCAACTCCCAAATCAACCTGAAGGTCAGAAAGCTATTTCTCGCCCTCGATTCATCATCGGAGCGCACTCATCACCCTAGGTTTGACAAATCGCTCCGATGCATAAATGACCAAAGGAGCGAATCAGAAATTGCGGACTAGCCTTCTGTCGCGATCGCTATAGAACCTGGCAGAACCAATCGCACATGACGAAGGGTTTCTAGTACTGCGTTCCCTTGTTGTACAACGAGCGATTATCCACGCTCACCGTGTCGATAATGCCAATCACCGCCGCATCAACGGGGCGACTTTCACTACCAGGAACCTGACGGGCAGCACTGCCCCGACTGACTAGAACCCATTCATCAATGCCTGCGCCAACATTGTCAGCCGCTACTTCATAAACCGGAAGTGGCTCTCCCGCATCGTCTAAGAGTTGCACCAGTAGAAACTTGACTCCTCTTAAACTCGGCTCCTTCTGCGTACTCACAACGGTTCCGCGAACTTTCGCAATTTGCATCAGGCGTTACGGACGGTTAAGAGGGCGAATTCCGCTGACGCTCTCACGGAACGGCTCAACAGCTTCCGTGTAGCGAATAGGTAGAACGTACTCTAGGTTCTCGTGAGGGCGAGCAATGATGTGTGTAGACAAGACTTGTCCGCCGTTAACGCGCTTTACGTTCTCGATGCCAGCTGCAACCGATGCCTGTACTTCAGACACGTCGCCCCGAACGATCACCGTGACGCGACCGCTTCCAATCTTTTCATAACCGACCAAGGTTACGCGAGCGGCTTTTACCATCGCGTCCGCCGCTTCTACCACGGCAGGAAATCCTAGAGTCTCGATCATGCCAACTGCAATAGCCATTGTGAAATTCTCCCTTCCAATCTGTAAAAGATGATCTTGAAATTAAACGAACTGCTAGTCGCTAACTGCTACTAGCCATTTAACTACGGAACTGCTCGACCGCTTCGGTATATCGAATCGGCAATACGTATTCTAGGTTCTCGTGGGGACGCGCGATGATGTGAGTTGACACTGTTTCGCCGCCGTTAACTCGCTTGACCGCTTCCATCGCAGCCGACAAAGACGCCTGAACTTCAGATACGTCACCTCGAATGATCACCGTGACGCGACCGCTCCCAATCTTTTCGTAACCCACCAGCGTAACGCGAGCGGCTTTTACCATCGCGTCTGCCGCTTCCACGACACACGGGAACCCCCGCGTCTCAACCATTCCCACAGCAATGGGCATCGGAAATCTCCTGATAAGTGAAACTAATCATACCAACCCACGTTGCTATTTCAACGGGATCGCCCATGATGTAAAGGTTTGTTAAGCTATCTCTACCTTCTCTATTAAGAATAAGACCGACGTTCACACTTGACAATATAAAGTTCAATGATACTTGCAAATTTGACCAATAAGGGAGTCTGATGAAAGCGCGATCGCGCTATTGTTTCCTACTGATCCGTTTGTTACCCGTTCCCAGAGTAGACGGGATCATTCGGCAGTAATGAAGAAGCGCTGACCGATTAAACACCTGATAGGGTGCAGTTTTTCATTTTGTAAATCAACATCTTTTTCAATCATAAGTTACATTTATATATAAACATTTACTTCTTGCTACGATAGGAGCTATCTATCTCGCGAGTTTTACATTTGCTCAAATTAGACGGTAAGCTGAATCTTAAGAAATTCAAACAAAATTTGTTGGTAACTTCTCGATAGTCATAACACCAGTAAGTTATCTCCCTGAGGTCTCGCTTGAGCTTGGGGAATGGTTTTGGCAGTTTTATTTAGTTAGGGCAAGGGGAGGCTTCATTGCATCAGTTCCTCATTAATACAAGTTGGTGGGTTCCCTGTTATGGGCTTCTAGCCGCGATTTTGACTCTGCCATGGGCAGTTGGGCTAATTCGCAGAACAGGACCCCGACCCGCTGCTTATTTAAATATTTTGACTACCGCGATTGCGCTTATTCACGGGACACTTCTGTTTAATGCGGTTTGGGGACAGCCGCCACAGTATCTCCAGATTCAGTGGTTTCAAGCAGCTGGGCTAGACCTCTCGTTTGCACTGGAGCTTTCGTCCATTAGTGTAGGCGCGATGGAACTAGTGACAGGATTAAGCCTGCTAGCTCAGGTATATGCTCTGGGATATATGGAAAAAGACTGGGCACTAGCTCGATTTTTTGCGCTGATGGGATTTTTTGAAGCGGCAATGTGTGGAATTGCGTTAAGTGACTCACTGCTGCTCACCTACGCTCTGCTGGAGCTGTTGACGCTCTCCACATATTTGCTGGTTGGATTTTGGTACGCACAGCCCTTGGTTGTAACGGCAGCCCGAGACGCTTTCCTAACGAAGCGTGTGGGAGATATCCTACTGCTAATGGGCGTTGTTGCGCTGTCTACGTATTCGGGCAGTCTTAATTTTTCGGATTTATACCAGTGGGCAGAAACCGCTCAGCCGACTCCTCTCATCGCCGCCTTGATTGGATTGTCGCTGATTGCCGGACCAACCGGAAAATGCGCTCAGTTTCCATTGCACCTATGGCTCGATGAAGCAATGGAGGGGCCTAATCCCGCTTCGATTCTACGAAATTCTGTTGTGGTCGGATGCGGCGCATTCGTGCTGATCAAGCTTCAACCCATTATTGTATTATCGCCAATTGCTTCAGGCGTGACAATTGCGCTGGGAACGATGACGGCGATCGGAGCATCGCTTGTTTCTCTCGCCCAAATTGATATTAAACGAGCGCTGTCCCACTCTACCAGTGCATACCTTGGATTGGTGTTTATTGCGGTTGGCGTCGGCTGGACAGATTTCGCGTTGATTTTGCTGTTTGCCCACGCGATCGCAAAAGCTCTCTTATTCATGAGCGTTGGTTCAATCATCCTGACGACAACTTGCCAAGACCTAACCGAAATGGGCGGCTTATGGAAGAAAATGCCTGCAACAACAGGGGCATTTGTCGTCGGATCGGCGGGGCTAATTGGATTATTTCCCTTGGGTGGCTTCTGGGCGCTTCAGCGAGGCATCGAAGATTTCTGGGTGGTTGCACCGTGGTTGGTCACCGTTATTTTGTTGGTGAATGGACTCACAGCACTTAGTCTCACACGAGTCTTTCGGTTGGTCTTTCTAGGGGAACCCCAACCTAAAACTCGCCGCGCTCCAGAGGTTCCTTGGACAATGGCAGTCCCGATGGTGACGCTGATCGTGCTAACGCTTATGATTCCGGCGATTCTAGACAAATTAACGCTACTGCCAGCGTTTGGCTTAGTCAATGTGCCAGGAGTGGTATTACTGGTTAGCTCTGGATTGGCAGGCTGTGTAGTGGGGTCTTTGATGAGGCTCAACCATATGTGGACACGCCCGGTTCAAGCTCCGCTCAGATTTTTGCAGGATATGCTGTCGTATGACTTCTATATCGATCGGCTCTACCGGATCAGCGTTGTTCTGGTCGTCAGTTTGATCTCTCGCTTTAGTTCGTGGTGCGATCGCTATGTGATTGATGGATTTGTCAATCTGGTTGGCCTAGCGTCGATCTTTAGTGGAGAAAGTCTGAAGTACAGCGTCTCTGGTCAGTATCAAGCTTATATGCTGACCATTCTGACGGGAGTTGCACTACTAGGAGCAATCCTAACCCGATCGTTTTGGTAAACCCTACTTTCAATTTCTGTCTACTCTAGGTTGTCTATGCTTAGTGCCCTGATTTGGATTCCGATCTTTTGTGCGGCGGTGATCGGGTTGTTGCCTGCTTCGGTATCGTCTAGCCGCTTGCGATCAATTGCCATTGCCTCGATCAGCATTGTCTTCGCTTGGTCGTTGTACATCGCCAATCAATTTGATGTCATTGATATTGGCCTCCAGTTCCAAGAAGATATCCCTTGGCTGGACTCTTTAGGCTTGACCTACCGACTGGGAATTGATGGGCTATCGTTGCCGTTGGTAGTTCTGAATAATTTGCTGACGATCGTTGCGCTGTGGTGTAGCGATACGTCCATCCAACGTCCTCGATTGTATTATTTGCTGATTTTAATTATTAACTCTGCCGTAGCAGGTGCCTTTTTAGCGCACAATTTGCTGCTATTTTTCTTGTTTTATGAATTAGAACTAATTCCGCTTTATTTGTTGATCGGAATTTGGGGTGGCACAAGACGAGGATATGCAGCAACAAAATTTCTAATCTACACGGCGATTTCCGGCATCTTGATTCTGATGTCCTTCTTGGGGCTGGTTTGGCTGAGCGGCTCGAACACGTTTGAATACAATCCATTAATGTCTCAAGGATTGCCGCTCACAGCTCAAATTATCTTGTTGGGAGGAATCTTAATTGGCTTTGGAATTAAGATTCCGCTATTCCCGTTTCACACTTGGCTGCCCGATGCTCACGTTGAAGCTTCGACGCCGATTTCGGTGCTACTGGCAGGTGTTCTTCTAAAATTGGGAACTTACGGACTGATCCGGTTTGGCTTAGAACTGTTCCCACAAGCGTGGTCAGTATTAGCCCCTTGGCTGGCAGGGTGGGCCGTGGTGAGCGTGCTGTTTGGGGCATTCACCGCGATCGCGCAAACCGACATGAAGAAAATGGTTGCCTACAGTTCGATCGGGCACATGGGATTTATTCTATTAGCCGTCGCTGCCGCAACGCCGATTAGTTTGCTGGGAACCGTCTTTCAAATGGTGAGCCACGGTTTAATTTCTGGTTTGCTGTTTGTGTTGGTCGGCGTCGTCTATAAAACGACTGGAACCCGCGATATCAACATTCTGCAAGGTTTGCTGACACCAGAACGCGGACTGCCGATCATTGGAAGCTTGATGGTAGCTGGGGTGATGGCAAGCGCTGGAATTCCGGGCATGACGGGCTTTATCTCAGAATTTTTGATTTTCCGAGGCAGCTTTGAGGTGTTTCCTGTGCAAACGCTGCTCTCAATGGTTGGAACTGGCCTAACCGCCGTCTATTTTCTGTTACTCGTCAATAAAGTATTTTTTGGTCGATTGCCAGATGCGTTGGGAAATTTGCCGCGAGTCAGTTGGTCAGAGCGCTTGCCCGGATTTGGGCTGGCGTTGATCATTGTAATTTTAGGACTGCAACCCAACTGGATGGTGCGTTGGATAGAAACGACAACCACGGCTGTAATCAACGATTTCACGACAGTCGCCGCCCATCTACCCAATCCTAAAACTGTAGATCTACCGCTCACGCCAGCAGTATCTGAGAATCCTTTACCCGTTCGGCTAAACTAATTCGTCCGTTTATTTAGGAGAAGCTATGGTTAGCACCCGTGCGCGATCGCAGCACCGACTGGCTGAAATCATTGAGACGTTAGAATCTGGTGGGGCGCTATTGCCCGATTCGGAGGAAAACGTTCTCGAAGTGGTTGGCATTCTCAAGAGTTATGCTGTTGTTTTAGATGCTTACTCGAACAATCTTAACTACATTGCTGAGCATCAGTTTTTAGTGTTGTTTCCGTTTTTCAAATATTTTAATGGAGACGTTTCAGCTAAGAAGCTGTTTCAGCATTGGTGGCACGATCGCTTTAATTACGAGTTTGCTGAATACTGCATGAAGGCAATGCTTTGGCACGGCGGTGGCGGATTAGACGCCTACTTGGACACGCCCGAATTTGTTGCCTTGGCGCAAGCCGCGATCGGGGCAAAGCTCAAAGGAAATCTGCTGATGCAAGGGTTATCTAAAGCATTCCCAGAATTTCTAATCGAGCAAGTTCGGCTGCTGGCGTATTACAGTGGGCTGGGCCAATTCTGGCGGGTCATGAGCGATATCTTTACGGAACTGAGCGATCGCTATGATGCGGGAGAAATTTCGTCGATTCCAGAGGTTGTCGCCTTAGTGAAAGAGGGATTGGTGAAGAGCGCTAGTCTGCCCATTACCTATACCGTGAACATCGACGGTAAACCCTATGACATCCTTCCAAAATCAGCAGGGCTAACCTTCTTGATGGACACAGCCGTTCCTTATGTGGAAGCTGTTTTTTTCAAATCATTCCCCTTTATGGGAACCGTTTCCTACAACGCTCAGGCAAGAGCCATCCCTTCAGAACCCGAACGCTTCTCCTATGGCGTGCTTTATGCCGATCCATTGCCAGTCGGCGGAGCGGGAATTCCGCCCACGCTATTGATGCAAGATTTACGCCATCATGTGCCGGAGTATTTGCATCAGTTCTACCGCCGTTCGTTGCGGGGCGAGGAAGATTTACGGGTGATGATTTGTGTAAGTTTTCAAAAATCGATGTTTTGCGTCACAACTGCGGCAATTCTAGGGTTAGCACCTCATCCAATGGATACAGAAGATCCGCAGGAACAAAAAGCCAATCGAAAATATTTAGAGGGATGGATGGATAAGTTAGTGGATTCGCGCATTGCCTATGTACAAGTTTGTGAAATGTAATGCGCAGTGTCGCTGGATGCAGACGAAATTCTTGTCATAAGGGTATTGTTGTCCCTGGATAGTGCGTCGCTTCTGGTACGACCGATCCTTTGGAGCTTGGCAGAGCCAATCGCAGTCCCTATTCTAAGGGAACAATTGAAATGCAGGCTCATGCATTCCAAACTCTAGGGTTGGATCTATAGCGCTACGCGAGTACGTTAGGACAATGCCTGAAGGCGGCATCGACACAATC
>NZ_JCACCM010000023.1:0-3830 GCF_059501405.1 Myxacorys sp. | reverse complement strand
AAATTTCGAGATGTGCCGATTCCATGCTAATTCATCTTCTCATTCAGCAACGCCTGCTTGCTTTCTAAGCTGTTAGCAGCAAACTCTACTGGAGTAAAGAAGAATGCACGAGCCTATCGAGATGACTGCCCCGCTCTGGGGTTTAGTGATCTTCATTCTATGGACGATCGCGATCGTTGTCCTGCTGCTTGTTGTCAGAATTCAATATTTATCAGTCGGTGGCTCTGCCAAGGATTTTGGCACACCAAATGATGAAAGCTTACTCTGGCGGCTCTTTCGAGTACAAGCCAACTTAGTCGAAAACTTGCCTCTGTATCTTGGAGTGGTATTTCTCCTCACTGTTCGGGGTGTCTCTGGAACGGGAGTCAACGTGCTCATCGGCGTGTACATCGCCTTTCGACTGGTGCATTCTGTCATTCACGTTGCTGCGCTCAATCCAACCCTGCGACTGATTTGCTTGGGGATTCAATTGAGTTGCTTAATCGGACTAACTGCTCTAGGAGTTCTAACTTAGCGATCGCTCTACGATCTCATTTTAATTTCAATAAAGGGTGGACAATGCAATACTACAAATGTAGTATGCTAAGTATCCAGATTTGTAATACAAATACTACAGCCTTTCATGAGACGTGTTCTTCTCGCCACCTTACATAGCGCTGTGTCATGTCAATTCCATTGGGATTTGGGCAGAGCATCGGTGCTGTTTGCGTGTGAAGGCACGTATCAATTTAGCGGCAGTCGATCCGTCAGTAAAGGCATTGATCACACAGTCACCGGATGGACGAATCCGGAAGCAGTGATGAGCAGCGGGCAGTGCAGGGCAACCCTGACACCCATATATGGATTAAAGTGTGTCAACTTCCCCAACCCCCGCTTCTAGTCACTAGGATCGGGGGTTGTTTTTTGAGGAGTGAATTCTATGCAATCTCAACAACAGAGTGGGCAACCACACATATTTCAAAACCAGGTGGTGGTGTTTTCAAAAAACTACCTGCCCTTGGCGCGGATCAACCTCAAGCGGTCGATCCGTTTTTTGGTGACGGGACAGGCAGAATCTTTAGGATTCGGCAGTACCCAACTTTGGGAAGTGCGGTGCGAAGCAGTTCCCCTTGGGGTAAACGCCCAGTGTCGTACTACAAATTCCTGAGCACATTCGTCTGACGAGTGGCAATCCCGAACGGCACTGGAAAGCAGCGCCTGTGAATCGTCGGGAAGTTTTTCGCCGCGACAATCACATCTGCCAGTACTGCGGCAGCACCAAACATCTCACTCTCGACCACGTCATTCCCTGCTCAAAGGGCGGCACTCACACCTGGGACAATGTAGTGGCAGCTTGCCAGAGATGTAACTCAGGGAAGAGCGATCGCCTTCTGCATGAAACCGGGATGGTACTCAGAACCAAACCTAAAGCACCGATTCACCCAGCGGTTGCTTCGCAGTTCCCCGAAGGGGTAAACGCATTTGCCGAGCAGTTCTGGAAAGAACAGCAGCCTGTCGATACCTGACCTCAAGCTAAAGAGGCAAGACCGAGGTTAACGCTGAACTTGTTAAAGCTGAACTACACCGAAGTTGAGCTATACATAGCGCCGTTTCCTCGCTGGCGTACCCATAAATCTAATAGGAGAGGGCAATACATACATGTCTTCTACTTTTGTCCTCTCCCTTTTCAAAAAAGTTGTAGTATACCCTTGACGTTTGTAGTATGTTGTATTATGTTTGTAGCATAGAATGAAACGAAAAGGAGCTAACTCAATGACTACTCGCTCCCTCCAACCAACGGGTCTTCTCTCGAAACTCTCAGAGTTCTTACAAGCTCATTTCTCTAGCGCTTCTGCGGCGCTTCGAGACAAACCATCCAATCAGGGAAACCATTCCTCCACCCAACACACTCAAGCAATCCGCGACCTCCAGCAAACGTATTACCTGGAACGGCGTGGCTTCCTCTAACTCTTGCTGCCACCAGCAAATCTGAACCTTGACAACTGAATCGCCACCTTTGGGAATGGAGCTTAGCCCGGTTCAAAGCAGTCGCCTGTCGAGCGAAAGATCGTCGGTTCGAATCCGATTATTCCCGCCTTGAAAAGGTTGATTATTTGTGTGTGATGCATACAGATAATCAACTACACAAAGCCGTATGGACGACTAGATAAGTCGCTCTGGTTCTCAGCCAGAAAGAAGCGGGTGCAACTCTCGTCGCGGCTCCCAAATGAGGATGTAGCTCAGATGGACAGAGCACCTGTTTCCGAGGCAGGAAACCACAGGTTCAATCCCTGTGTCTGTCGCTATTGGCGCAGAGCCTTTCCGCGATTAGTCAGCTACCAACGCTTTGTGGAATGGATGCCGTCCACCCTGATTCCCCTGTGTGCCTACCTGCGCCATTGCTTTGGCAACTGTACGGGAATCAGGGCTGTTTCATTGTCACCGGGAGATATCCGGAAGCCCCAAGTCCTCGTTTGCAAGGTTCAAAAAATTCAAGAACGTCGAACGAGGGAATCAAGCAGCCAGTTTTTTATTTCTCACAATGAAACAGCCCTGGTACGGGAATCAGCTTTATCGATTCGACCAGTATCAAGGTCTGCCACAACCGCCGCATCTCCTCCCACAAGGTGTTCAACCCCTTAGCCGCTCGAGGCAAAACCTCGGTGGACTGGTTCTTTGGGTTTAAGCTGCACTTGGTGGTTAATGAGCAAGGCGAGTTGCTCAACGCGATCCTCACACCCAGCAATGTCGATGACCGTCAGCCTGTGCCCCAATTGCTGCAACAGCTCTTTGGCAAGGTGTTTGGCGTTGCGAAGCTCTTCCCCCAAGGGGTAATCGGGGCTATGTTTCCCAAAAACTCGCACTTCAGCTCTGGCAAGACTGGGGTATCCAACTGATTACTAAACTCAAACGGAACCCGTTGAAGAACATTTTTCAGATTGAGCATTCTCGTCACCGTTCACCCGTCAACTGCTTAGTCAATTTGGTCTGTGGATTGATTGCCTACTGCCACCAGCCAAAGAAACCATCCCTCATACCCGATGCTGTTTTGCCTGGGTCTGTTTAACCTGAACTCATGTTGGATACGATGATTTCATGGCTCTCGATATGCTGTCTTGAAATTTGCTATTGACAGGTTATCGTTTCGAGAGCTTTCCTACTTCTCAGACATCCTCTTAACTCGACTTTATCCGTTAAGCAGCATAGCAAAGCGCCTCTAACCAACAGGCAAACACGTCGCTCGGAACTTTAATCAGTCTTGGCTCTGCCCCTGACCTATCAAGAAGTCGTGGTGCCCATAAATAGGAGCGCACGAGTGCCAACGCATCAATGAAGGTAGTGTTCTGATTGTTCTACTCCTCAAATGGATAAAGTCGAGCTTAAAGGCATCGTTACAAGACTTGGGTATGACGGTGAAAACTGATGCCGAAGCATGCGGACTGTGTAATCAAACAATTCGAACTGACATTGTTGTCGTGCTTGATGGGGATTGTGATTTGGGCTGGTCACGGAGCTTAGATGGCTCCTTTGCTCTGGTTGCTAACCTGCGGGGCGTCGCCAAGAATCACAACGTAACGAACCTGATAAATGCCCTGAATCAGAAATATGCCGTCAACAAAACGCTGGCAGCCTTGAAGCGCCCTGGTTTACAACAGGCAAATGTTCAAATTTCGCTGCAAAAGTAGCCACTTTTCTAGAGTCAGAAGTTCGCGATGCAAAATAATTCTCCTTCGAGGAACGATCGTCGGTTTATCTGCAAGGCAAGTTCTCATCAGACATTGATGCTGTCTCTAGCAACCCAAGTTGCGAGTTAGAAGCAGGAGCAGGGTAAAACCAATAAAATCTCTCCA
>NZ_JCACCM010000022.1:0-3879 GCF_059501405.1 Myxacorys sp. | reverse complement strand
TTATTCGAGACTGATGCACGATAATTTCCAGGCGTATTAAACGATCCATGGCTCAAATGATTTCTGATACTACTCCAGCAAAAGCCAGTGAGGAAGAAAAAAGTCTCTACAAAGTGTTGCGCAACCGCTTGCCTGACGATTTCATTATTTGGTACGAACCGATCGTTAAAGGGCTGTATCCTGACTTCATTTTGCTGTCCTTACTTTAGATCTGGAGCAGCGATGATAAGTTACTCAGACGATGCTTTCTCTTTGCAGTGTGATCTCTGCTCCCATAACACTCGCAACCCTCATTTATCCTGCGCCATTCACCCTCACAAAATTGTGGATGCTCAATGCCCCGATTTTAAGGCTGATATGTCGCTGCCAGCAGAAGAAAGGTAGGAGCCAGAAGGAGCTTCGTATTATGGCAGCGAACTCGTGATCGATCCAATTCAACGGTGGACGAGAGAGCAAAAACTCACGCTGCTAGATTGGCATTCCATGTTTACGGGGCGCTGTCCGAATTGTGAGCGATCGCTGATGCAAGCTCATCCTATGCGAGTGCATTGGGACTGCAAGCATTGTGAGTGGAAAGATGATTCGGTTTGAAGGATGATTACCGTTCCTGCTCCGTTGGACGAATCAGAATCTCATTCACGTTCACATGAACGGGCTGAGTCACAGCATAGAGGATGGCCTGTGCGATATCGTCACTTTCTAGCGATTTGACCGAGCCGTAAAATTTTGCTGCTTGCTCTTTCGCGGCTGGATCAGTAATGTGTTGCGGTAGTTCAGTTGCCACCAAACCAGGTTCAATAATCGTGACTCGAATTTGATTTTGGTACACCTCTTTGCGTAATGCTTCAGAGAAAGCACCAACCGCCCACTTCGTTGCGTTGTACACTCCGCTTCCTGCATTGGCGACTCGACCCGCCACTGACGAAATATTTACGATGTGCCCGCTATTTTGAGCCTTTAGGAGCGGTAATGCGGCATGGGTCGCATACATCAGTCCGAGAACGTTCAAGTTGATCATGCGTCGCCAGTCTTCGGTATTCGCACCGTCAATCATGCCTAGTAGCATGACCCCTGCATTATTAATCAGGATATCAATCTGACCCCATGTGGATTGGGTTTTCGCGATCGCATCTCGGATCTGAGTTTCGTCCGACACATCGGCGGTAATCGGTAATGCTTCCCCTCCCTCGGACTGGATGCGTTTGGCTAGATCATCAAGGCGATCTGCACGACGAGCAATTAAGGCAACCTTTGCGCCTTCTGCAGCAAGTAGAACAGCAGTCGCTTCCCCAATTCCTGATGAGGCTCCGGTAACAATCGCCACTTTCTCAGTTAATTTTCCAGGCATGGTGCCCCTTAGCGTTAGAGCGTCTAATACCTGAGTATGATCACCATCAGTGGGATTGCCGTCTACCTTAAAACTGAAATTGACGGCAGTGAACCCAATGCACAACCTCGTCTAACACAGGTGCTATTGGGACTGCTCAGAATGCGGCTGGAGGGATGATTCAGTTTAGGTACAGTCATTCATTACCGAGCTTGAGCCACTATGCGGGTAAAAAAGCGCAAGATACGGCTAAACGTTTTTCCTAAATCAGTTTTCTGGATAAAGTCCCAGAGAAGGGAGAACGCGTCAACTTTCTCCGGCAAAATCAAGTTTTCAGCCCTTTCTTGCACTAATTTAGGCGTAGGTTGCCTTAACTCCGGTGTCGCTCAAAATCGGTGATGGTTCCCCCCGATTTAACATGAATATCTAGAGCATCCATTACTTTAAGTTCGTTGGCGTCAATAAAGTCTCTCCCGTTCAGAGTCTCAGGAACCATGCTTAGAAGTTCTATCCTGGCATAGACATCAGAGATCTCAATTTGATAGCGATCACAGAGGTCAGAGACGGGTCGAAAAAAATCAGTCATACGTCTTGTCCTGTACCAGGTCTTCCGGTCAAAGTTGAGTTCATTTGCGTTGTTGCCCGATCAGTTGGCATCATAACCTTGAGTTCACACATCGTGATCGCATTCTTAATGCTCTTTCTCAATCCACCAGCGGTATAAGACAACTGGTTTCTCCGCTCTCCGATCATTGTTAGCAGTTGACACAATCAATTTGCGCCTATCTGCTGCTGCAAATTCAAACCGACACAGACCTAATCCTGTTCCTGAGCAATCTACAACCTCATTGTAGCCAAGGTCTTTAACGATGTACTCCACTCCGCCAGATAAGGGATCGCCTCGTTGCAAGACAGGAATCTCAAGGGCTTGCCAGCCTTCGTTGATCAGAATCTCTCTTGCTTCTGAATAAGGCATTTGCTGTTTCAGTTTTGGCACTTCTTGAGCGAACGCTGGACTATGTACAAACGTGATTAATCCAATAATTATTCCGACGATAAAAATCGTGTATTTCTTCATGTTGTCACCTCCGTGATTTCAAAAATCACTACTTCTTTTCTCGTCTGAAAATACACTCGTAAGAAAAATCATCTGTTACAGAGTCTTTCGCACAACGAGCAGACACCAGTTTCCACCTGTCATTGCCAAGTCGATCCATCATTGTTGTAAACGTTAGGTCGGGAATGCTTTCAATTTTATACTCCCAAAGAACAACCTGAGTTTTCTGACCCGCTAACGTATTAAAAAAGGGTTGCCCCCGCAACCCTAGCTCCACATCAATTTGTTCCTTTGTTCTTAGCGTTGCGCCTTCCGGAAATCCCAAGGCTTCTGATAGCTACCACCTCAAGCCCCAACCTTTTTTCCCTTCGCGATCGCTTCCCCTCGCTCAATTGCCTCCCGATTTACGCAACGGTCAGAGTAGCGGCTGTAGTGATACGCCAGTCCTACTCTAGTCATCTCTCCATTCACAAACGTCTCTTCCTCGCTGTTAGGCTTTTGCACAACCACTTCCGCTACCGTGCGCCCATAGCGGTCCTTCTCAATCGGCACAACGATCACCTCGCTTCCAGTATTGCCCACAAGCGATCTCAGCTTCTCGGTTGCCTCAATGCCCAAGGGTTGACCCGCTTTACTCCCGTGAGCCACTTCCGGCGCATCAATACCACAGAGCCGCAGCTTTTCCTTCTTCCCCTTAAAACTGACTGTGAGCGTATCGCCATCTGCCACGCTCACCACTTGCCAATGCTCTGAGGACGGCATAACGCCCGTCGGTTTCATGGCCTCTACAGCAGCATCTACATTCTCATAATCAGGGCCCGATGCCGCTTGCGAGGCTTGGTACTTGCTCCAGACAAAGACTCCAAGTCCTGCCATGACAACGATCGGCAGGACGTTGATCAACGCTTTCAGTCGTTTCGGTAATTTCATGGAAGTGCAATCGAGGCAGGGATGAATCTCGACTTCAGAATGCCCAATTGAGAGAAGGGGGATGACGAGCGCCAAAACTAAACCAAAACTATCGTGCCGGATTGAATGACAATAGAAACTGAACGGCGTGCAGCAACCTCAGAGTTTAATACCTGAACAGATCCCATCATGAATCCTCTACCCCATCACGAAGACCCATCCCTCCAACTGTCCATTCAGGAGAGCCTGCGACACCTCTCTGCCGAGTTAGGACATCCCCTGAATCAGGCTGCCGTCGAGAACCTATACCAAAGGGCGAGGGATCTCCTCGGCCATACGTCTCCCGCTCCCGTGACCCTGGCCCGGGTCGCCGGGGCCCTTTTGGTCTACCAAGTCCAAGAGACAGAAGCTGAGGAGTTGGAGTGGTTTAACACTCAAATGAAGCAATGTCTCGATGAAGAAGAAGTCGAGGAGTTGATTGAATCCCTGCATCGCACCGATGCCTTGTGACGTGGTTTCAATCCCGATCCAAATCCGGTCATGGCGCCAGTCATTGAGGCAATTGTGAGGTGAATGGGCATCCTAG
>NZ_JCACCM010000021.1:0-3889 GCF_059501405.1 Myxacorys sp. | reverse complement strand
ACATTGCGGTTTAGGTTTAGCGTATTCAGCCCAACTTCACACAATTATCAACACAGCCTAGGACTTATTACATTAGTGAACAAGTTTTTACTGATTAGAGGGGCGTTGTTGCATGAAGAGGGGTTGCGGAGGGTGGAGACAGGGTAAGTTTCAATTACCACACCAAAACCCTGCCATGAAACCTCAATACCGCCTCCGCAACTGGTCTGAGTATAACGCTAGATTGAAGCAACGGGGAAGCCTCACCTTCTGGATTGATGAGGCGGTGCTAGAGGTATGGATGGTTGAGGATTTAAGCGGTAAGCCCGGAGCATCCAAGTTTTATAGCGATTTGGCGATTGCGACGATGGCACCGCTAAAAGCGGTGTATCGTCTAGCTGGAAGACAATGCCAGGGCTTCATAGAATCGATCTTTGAGTTGATGGAGATTGAGTTGCCGGTGCCTGACCACAGCACCCTATCGCGACGCTTGGGGCCCCTGTCGATTGAACTCCCAGTGTTGCCAAAGGAGCGGGCTCACCACGCGGTAGTAGATTCAACGGGGGTGAAAGTGTATGGGGAAGGGGAATGGAAAACTCGCCAACATGGGGTCAGTAAGCGACGCACTTGGCGGAAGCTGCATTTAGGAGTGGATGAGTCCACTGGAGAGATTTTGGCAGCGGTCGTCACCCTCAACGATTGCCATGATGGGGAAGTGTTAGCCGATGTGCTTGACGGCATTGCAGACCCGATAGAACAGGTATCCACCGATGGGGCTTACGGCCATCGCCATTGCTATGAGGAAATGGATGCCAAAGGAACCAAAGCGGTGGTTCCACCCCGTAAGGATGCCAAGATTTGGCAGCATGGCAATCGCAAAGGGAAACCTCATCCGCGCGATGAGAACTTGCGCTACATTCGCAAGCATGGACACAAACGCTGGAAGCGTGACTCCGGCTATCATCGCCGCTCGATTGCTGAAACCACCATGTTCCGCTTCAAAACAATCCTTTGGAGGTAATCTCAGTGCGCGAACATTTGACAATCAAGCGGTGGAACTGTTCATCAGATGTGCTGCTCTTAATCGAATGATTCAGGTCGCTAAGCCCGATAGCTATGAGGTTGAAGCCTAATACTAAAACTACCTCAAGGCTGATCTGACCGTTTTTCAATCATGCAACAAAGCCCATTGAAATTAATGATTTGAGAAACACTGTTTTAGTATTTTGTTATCCACTACTGCTATGTGAGCAAAGCTTGCACTCAATCATTCTTCAAATTGAGACATTCTTGATGATAACACGGTCCTCCTTATTGTTAAATTGCTTTAGTCTGTCAAGATAAATCTTCGATTCAATAACTCAAAACTTGCTCTTCCATACATCTGCCGCTTTAGCAGTTTCATCGATTGACTTGGCCTTCTACAGGTCCATTGCTGATGGAAGTCATGAGGCTTGCTTTCACCGCTTCATAGTCCTCTTTTAACCCTTGAGCGAAGCGTTGAAATAGACTGATAGAACTATTAATTGCTTGCTCTAACCAGGTGTCTAACTGTTGCGGCAGTCGTTCTCGCACCAGTTTCGTAAAGCTTTGAGTCAATTCAATGGCTGCCGCTAGGTCTGGATGTTGCGTGCTTAAGTCGGTGATCAATGCTTGCTCTACTTCTGTTCGCTGCTCTGTTCGGCGCATCACTATCCACGTCGCACGTCGTGCAGTGAGCGGGGGCGTTGCAGATCCCGAATCGGAAGCTGTGGCTGCACGCCTAATCGAGCGCGGTACTGCCGTTGCGCTTGTCGCAACCGACGGGTATAGCGAGCACCTGTTTGATAGCTTCCCCGATAGCCTTGGTGTTGAATCGCCTCGAACAACTGTTTTGTGTTCTGTTGTCCACCATTCCACTGCTCTAGCAGATAGGGTTTGTAGACATCCAATTGACTCGATTGACTTCGACCTTGACGCAGGTGCGGTTGCCATTCGGGAAACTTAGCATGACTTAAGTAGCGATAAACGGTTCGTTTTCCCATGCCCAAAGGTCGTGAAATCTCTAAAATTTCCCATCCTTGTCGGCGTAGCTCATGCACTTGTTCGTAGTTTGCTAATCGCCGTTCCCGTCGCTGTTGGGCACGTTCCTGCCCTGGATTTCGACGCGGTGCT
Source organism: Myxacorys sp. (assembly GCF_059501405.1). Taxonomy (NCBI): domain Bacteria; kingdom Bacillati; phylum Cyanobacteriota; class Cyanophyceae; order Leptolyngbyales; family Leptolyngbyaceae; genus Myxacorys; species Myxacorys sp. The sequence continues at coordinate 1,756 of NZ_JCACCM010000021.1, read as the reverse complement.
ACAGGTGCGATTGGAATTGCATCACTGACGAGAAGTTGTGCCGTTTCGACCGCTTTCAATCGCTGTGTGTGCATGGCTAAAATCCGCTCTAAGACCTCAGCAAGATTCTTCAGCAGATGGAAACGGTCTGCAACCTGAGTGGCTTCCGGTGCTCCTTTCGTCATGCCTTGCCGATAGGTCTTGGATCGTTTACCCCGCAGGGGGAACTGCTTCGCAACTCGCGATAGCACTTCGACACCGGGGTGATCCTCCAACCACTGGGCTAAAGTTTCGGCTTCTCGATCTTTGAGGAGCACAATCGGCTGATGGGTGTCTAAGTTCACTAAAATCGTGCCGTAGCGTTGTCCTCGTCGAAACGCAAAATCGTCAACTCCTAATTGCTTCGGGACGGTTATTGGGGGCATGGGTTGCTGGTAGATTATCAACAGCAAGGTATTCTGGCTCACCGCACAATGCAGCGTCTGACTCAGTTTTGCGCCGCCTTCTCCGCCAACACGCAACCCGATCTCGGTCAGTTGGGTGACTAGTCGTTGTGTTCGGCGTGCCCACGGTGCCATGACCCCAGCGATCCGTTCCGTGAAAATTTTGCGATGACCCTGTGCTTGATCGCAGAAGAACTTGCCCACGGTCAGTTGAATGACGATTTGATAATCTGCCCATGGTAAGTCTGCCAGCGTCCGCTCGTAGGAGCTATGCACACGATGGGCGGCTTGATGACAGACGGGGCAGCGTACTGTCGTCTGAACCGACTCTACAAATACCCGAACTTGCTGCTGTTCCGGGTCGAGTTCGTAACTTTGTAGGTGTAGGTGTTCTGCGTTGGGAAGCAGGTGAGTCAGGAAGTCCACAATCTTTCCGATGCGATTTATCACCATTCTGACAAACCGTCACCAAAACCTGCGGAGAACCCGAAGTTGTGGAAATATGCAGTTTTGGCAGGTCATGTTTGAATCGGCGCATGGCTTTGATAATGGAAGAATACCCAGCTTTGCGAAACAATGAGATTGCCCAGGAACGCAATAGAGCCATGAGCGTTGCAGGATTGGCAGATTGGATTAACGAAGCATCTTCTCCTTGCACCACATCCTTGACCCAATGCAACTTATTTTCCGTTGTGCCTTGATGCGCTTGAATCATCAAGGCAAGCTCTTGCGCTTCAATCACCTGGCTGATGATAAACCAGGACTGTCGCTCAAAGGTCTGTTCCTGACGCACCCCCCCGCCGCTCAACTGCCACAAACGCTGCTAAAGCTTTCCAATCGTGCGATAGTTCTGGTGGGGCAGCAAACACTCGAACTCGACGTTCGACTACTCGACTATGCGAAGTATCGAGGGACTGATAGCAACTCAAGGGCGGTTGACTTTGAGCGCACTGTTGCGCCTGTTGCAGCAGCTTGCGTTGATTTGCCTTGAGCCCAATGCAGTAGTGATTGCCGCTTTCGACAATCTCACAGACTGTTTTTTTGGGTGTGCAAGGCATCGAGCGTCACCCACGCGCCCTGAACATCTAACTGTTGCAGCAATTGCCTGACACTTGTAATCTCACTGCTTTGACCATTGTGAAAGCTGATTTGCCCAATTACCCATTGCACTGTTGAACACAGGCACTCACCACGGTGACAAAATCCTGCTGTTGACCATAACAGTCTTGCAAGGTACTGGCTAACGCTTTGCCATCCATCGAAACCACTTGTCCTGCCTCCCTCAGGGGGTGACAGCGAGGCTAGAAGGCCGACTGAATGAGAGCCATGGCTCT
>NZ_JCACCM010000020.1:0-3900 GCF_059501405.1 Myxacorys sp. | reverse complement strand
TCAACCCACAGCAATTCAGTATCTCATCTGTCAACTCCTTTTTTCAATTTGGTATTAGATGCCGTTGCAAGGCATTGCGAAGTGCAATAATTTGAGGCATCGGGTTTCATTCGTTGATTAAGTATTTTTATGAAACCCTTTTCTATCCCCGCTTTGCTAGTTTTTGTCCTGTATTTAGGGTGACGCTACCCTTGATGCTTTTACCATCACAAGCAAACCACTCACCTGTATCTACCTTGTGCTGTACCTGTGCCCAGTCGGTAAACACAGCCGCCAGAACGTGATAATCCAACCCTTGCATGACCCGGCGAAACGTCGAGTACGAAGGGAGTTTCGTATCCGATGCAAGTTCCAGTTTCTGGCAGATTTCTTGCCCATAGAGTTCGACGAATTCCGCTAACGGGCGGTAGCCCCAGTACCCCATCATGGCACCGAGAATAATTAGCAGCAAAACGAACCATAGCTCATGGCGTTGGCCCCGAGCGGCGCGGAACTCTGGGATACGTTGCAGGTGTTCGATCAAGCTCATGGGAGTGAAGCTAAGTCACAACACAACTGAGTTTAGTTTTTCTACTCTGACCTTGAAACAGCGCTGCCGCAGCATGTGAGCATGAACCTTGAGCCCTAAGTTCGCCACTTCACCAATACGCTCTACCACCCGCGAAATTCCTGTCGCCTTGTCTGCTCGACCTGGAATAGTGGCAGGAATGAGAAACGATCGCTGCCGTTCATTTACAAAAATCTGAGCTACAGCGCTCTGCTGAAGTTTCAAAATGGCGTCTCGCTCATCGTGTTCTAGGGGGTGGGCAATCTCAACCAGAGCGGCAAGTGATCGCTCACCTCATGCTCGAACTTGCTGAAAAACGCCTTCTTCTGCGCCGTAGTCATTTCCTCAACCGAGGGCAACTCCAATGCTTCTCGAAATAGCTCTACAAAGTTGACAATCCCATAATCGGGTCCGCGCAACTGACTGCCCATCGTCGCGTTGTCCTTATAGGTCGGCAGCCGATCATCCCGACTGAATAAGCCAATTTGGTCAAACGTCTCGCTTAATCGTGCATTCGTGCGAAACTGCGTCTTGAAGTGGGGGTGGGTATCCAGAAAGGGAAAGTTTACGTTAGCAGTTCTGCCCATCTGCTGGTTGAAGGTTTTGATCTGGGTTTCGATGCGAGGGCGATCGCGTTCGGGGTCATCAAAGTCAAGATTCAAATCTCCCATCAGAACGTAATTCGGGAAGTCGCTCGACTTCTCCTTCACCCTTGCCAACAACCACTCCATCAGCGCATCAAATTCCTGCCGTCGATCCTCAATGCCGTCGCCAAAGTAGAGATGGGCATTAACTGCCATGATTTCGTAAGGTCGTGTTCCTGGACGCCCACTGATGCGGAAACTCGCGCAGAAGGGCTGACGGACGAAGGTAAGAAAAATAGGCAGCTTGATTTTGGTTCCCTTGCGGAGGTTGCCTTGTTCGTCAAGGTGAGGTGCGATCGCGTTCACCAATTCCGCACTATGTTCGATCATCGTAGTGATCAGCTTGGTGCGATCGAAGGAGATATCAGAAACGATATTACCTCGCTCAATCAGAGTGCGATTGTAGATAAAGCCCAAGCGTTCCCCTAACCCAGCCTCACCAGGAAATGCGCCCGTCACATCCGAAACGACTGCGCCAAAGTCTTCGCTCATCAGTTCCTTGAGATGGTCAAAGCCTTCGAGGTCATCCATGATTTCCTGAACTGAAAGCAGATCAAAATGCTGACAGAGTTGCGCGAGAAACTTCCAGGTGGCTTCGGTACGTTGCTTTTTGACCCCTAACTTACGGATGTTGAACGATGCCAAAACGACTGAGCCGCTCTCGCGTTCGGGTAGCCCATATTTGTAAGGATCTGTGGCAAATAAGGTATTGATTTTGTCCCATTCAGCCGCAGTTAGTTCAGCCATTGTTGCACCACCGTATTCGTCAGCTAGAACAGGTTGCATGATAACGAGAAAATCGCTGAATGGCAGAATTTTGAGTTGCTGAACCAGACAACAAGACGATTACTAAAATTTTAGAGTTGCGATCGCATCCACCACCTGCTGCTCCGTCACCTCCAAATACTTCTGCAACGCCGATAGCGTTTCGTGTCCTGAGATCTCCTGAATGACGCGCAGAGGCACACCCGCATTGGAAAGTCGAGTCAATGCCGTGCGTCTGAAACTGTGGGTACTTGCCCCCTCAATTCCTAACCCCTCGAACGCTTCTCGCAAAATGGCACTTGCGGAATCAGGGTGAATATGTCCTCGTCCCCAGCGACCAGGAAATAAATACCGCTTGCCCGCTTTGGGTTGATGAGTTTCCAGTAATGCCAGCAGTTCGGGTCTAACTGGAATTGATCGCGTTTTTAATTTCCCTTTAGTGTTGGACTTTCGCAGCGTAAGCCTGGGTCGAACACTGCCATTTGCCCCATACACATCAGCAGTTAGCAACGAGCATGATTCTGCAATCCGACATCCCGTGAAAAAGCAAACTGCGAAGAGGACGCGATGGTGATCGGTCGTCAGCCCGTTCTCAAATAATCGCGTAATGTCCTGGGTCGATAAAATCTTTGCCTGCCCGTGACGGTTGACCTTCATCTTCTTTCTACATCGGGAAAGTTTAATTTTACGATGTAGCAGCCTCAAACGCCCATATTGCGTATATTTTCAAAAAACTGGCACATCTGCTCTTGTTCTAGGGGAGTCTATTGCGAACGACTCCTATTTATTGAGAACGAGAAATCAGACTGGATCAGGGTCAACTCGGTTAGCTCAGTTTGCGATAGCGACTCCTAATTCCAGCTTGGGAATTCTAGTCCAAACGGTTAACTCGGTTTTCAGCGTCAACTTTTAGGAGTCTAATTGATGCCAAAACGAAATCAATTTGTGGTTCCTCACTCTGATGGGTGGGCAGTGAAGAAGGAAGGGAGCAATCGGGTGACTGCCACCTTCCAAACTCAATCAGTCGCAATCGAGTATGGGCGCGACTTGGCGATTACTCAACGCTGTGAATTGGTCATCCACGATCGCAAGGGAAACGTTCGCAAGCGTCGGAACTACAACCATCCTCGGTATGCGGCTTTGCGCTATGAACAAGTCAGGGCAGGAGTATGCCTCCTACAAAGCTTCCTTAGAATCGCCAACACCTGCTTCAGAAAACGCATTGAGCAACTAACACTATGGGCAAAGGTCAGAAGCCGATGGTTGGGGCTAGGGTTCCCCATGTTTGGAAGGATCAGATTGAGGGCATTTGCCAGGGGACAAGAGTGAAAGCGAAGTGGTGCAGGAAGCGATCACGGCTTACCTGGGACGGACCTCAATTCGGTTGAGTCCTTAATGAAGCGAGTTGCAACGTTAGAGCGGCAGTTGAAGAAATTGTCTCAGTTGGCGACGAGTTGATAGCAATGGCAAAAATAGATTTTTCAGCACAGATTGAGTATCTGCTATTCACTGGCGCAATTAGAGGTGAGGCTATTTTCCGACTGCATCACTTGTTAAAGTCCCACGAGCAAGGAACGGTCAGCGCTGAGGAGATGCAGGAAGCGATCAATGACTTCAATCCAGATTTATATCTAGAACTGCCATCAGATGAGATGTAGAGGCAATTATGGCTCAAATGCTTCCCGAATTTATCCAGGCAAAAGCCAGTCAAGGGGAGAAAAAGCTCTTTGCTGTACTGCGCGATCGCTTACCCGATGATTTCATTGTTTGGTATGAGCCACAAGTGAAAGGGCTGCATCCTGACTTTATCGTTCTAGGTCCAAATTTCGGGCTGTTGGTCATTGAAGTCAGACACCCCCAGCAAAGCTGGTGGCTTGATGAGTGTGACCGACCTCAAGGGGTGACAGCGAAGCTAGAAATTAGACAGAATGCCGGATGAGGGAT